>JASHRR010000760.1 GCA_030037185.1 Xanthobacteraceae bacterium
GGCTGTTCCGACGCCCCCCTTTCCGCCGCCGGCCGCACAGCGCTAGGCTTTGATATGCGTACCCTCCAGCGCCACTTGCTCAGGCGGCTCAGTTGGTCCTGCCGCTGTCTCGACGATCTGTTGAAAAATTCCGCGCCCGCTCCAGCGATTGAAGCGATTGTACACCGTCGTGGATGGGCCATATTCTGGCGCACAGTCCTGCCAGCGACATCCGACCTTCAGCACATGGATGATACGCTTCAAAATGCGTCGGTTATTCTGCGGCTTCGGACCGGGGCGATTCATTGGAATAAGAGGCTCGATCTTCGCCCATTGCTCATCATTCAACCAGAACAGGTCTCGCATGAGTTGGCCCCCTGATTCGCCAGGACAACCCTTTGAACCTCAACATGGTTAACGAGGGGTTAACAGCTCGTGTTTGCGGCGCACGCCACACGTCGCTAGCGGCGGGCATCTTCGCAAGCGGGCCGTGCCAAGTCGGCCCAAAGGCTTCGAGCGACGCAGCAGGCTCCCGCGACATAAAGCGGGCTGCCTCGAAGACCTGCCGCCCCTCGCTGCCGGTAAAGGACTTCAAGAACACGCGCTGTAATAAACAATGATACCGAACTTAGTCTCAGGTCCATTGCAAATTTCGAACCCATCAGGGGTGGCACGGATTGCTGGCTACGCGTAGTTCCAGAAAGCCCGCAGGGTTGTTCACAGCCGCATGGCCGCTGCGGATGCACAAGGCGAGGACGATCGGGTGATCCAAGAGGCGATGTTTCTCCCATTCAATGCCTGACCGACCAGCTTTGACTCTGTTGTAAAGAGATTCAGTCTGGCCGCGCCAAGACCTGCTCCAGGGCCGCAAAGAACTGCTGCCACCCGCCCTTGGCGCCCTGGTAGGCCTGCTGCTGATCCGGCCGGAAGCCCGATTGCTCCATGCGCAGGTGGGTCCCCGTGCTCGTGGGGGTGAGAGTCCAAGTGACGACACTCTGCAGACCATAGGCCGCCCACGTGTAAGACAACGTTTTGTACGACTCGACTGCCAGAACCTGACAGTCGACAGTCCCCCAGTCAGCGCGAAGATTGAAACGATGGGCGACGACAGGCTTGAAGTTGTTGCTCATCAGCCACTCCTCGATCAGGTGTGGTTGCGTGAGCGCGCGCCAGATCTTTTCCGGCGGATGAGGGATTTCTCGCTCGACAACGACGCAGAGCGTTTCGGCCGGTGTTTCGTTCATCTGAATCTCGGCGCGGAAACTGCCGGATTTGTCCGGCAGAGTAAGCGCCGTCCCCTGGTTTGAGAGTGGAACATCATCACTCATCCGCAAGCGGGTTAAGGCCGCAAGGGCGCCCGGCAACCGTCCACATGGATGGTCGGTTGCTCAACTTCGCCAGTTCGTGAGTTACAAGACGATTCAAAATTCAAAAGACCTGCCGATTGTTGCCGTCGATCCACGATCCACGGTAGACGCATGAGACCAATCGTAAGACCCAACAGACGTTCTCCCGTGTCGCTTGCGGCTATACCGTGGTCTGTTGGTGCCAGCAATATCCTCCCATGCGCGACGCCCTGGCAACCCTTGTCTAAGTTCGCCGCCCTGTTGTCGTGAGGCTCGGCTCTGCCGGCGGATCGGTTACTGGTCCATCCTTTTGAGCAGATCTTCGAGGTGGTCGAATCGGCTTTGCCAGAACCCGGCCATCTGGCTCGTCCAGTCGATCAGCGAGGCAAGCGCGCCGAGCTGGGCGCTATAGTGGGTCTGGCGACCTTCATGACGGTCGCGCACCAGCCCGGCCTGCTTCAAGACCCCAAGATGCTTTGAGACGGCCGGTTGCGAGACCCCGGCCCGAGCCGTCAGAACTGCGACCGTCTGCTCACCTTTGCGGCACAGCCGTTCGAACAGAGCCCGCCGAGTTGGATCGGCCAATGCCTTGAACACAATATCATGGGGGTCCGGCATCACGATCATAACCAGTTGACTGACTGATCCGCGGAAAATGTTTGCTTCGGGGGATTAGCTTTGCGCAATGGATTTGTTCAAGGTCACGGCGGCGCGAATGAGAGTCTTCAACGCCTCCTCGTCTATCTTCTCACCCTCGTGGAAGTCGATGGCACGCCTTGTGTTCCCGTCAAGGCTGGAGTTGAAGAGGCGCGAAGGATCCTTCAGAGCCGCCCCTTTGGCGAAGGTCATCTTCACGACGGTCTTGTAAGTCTCGCCGGTGCAGATCAATCCGTCGTGCGACCACACCGGAACCCCTCTCCACTTCCATTCCTCGACGATTTCGGGATCGGCTTGCTTGACTAAGGTGCGGAGCCGGCTGAGCATCTTGCCCCGCCAGTCGCCCAGCTCCTTGATTCTCGCATCTATCAGCTGAGAAGGAGACTTGTTTATTGGCGAACAGCTCTTCTTCAAGCACGTTTCTCCAGCTTGGAGCCGCGGCTTCGATAACTCCAGGTCATCGCCAGCTGAGCCCGTCGCGTCACATCGGCGAGCGTTCTGTCGAGATCGTCAGCGTTCCGGCTTGCGATCGATAACCTGCCGGATATTGATTCACAGATAACCGTCGAGATATATGTGAGTCAAGTAGGAGCGTAGAGCGCGATCCCGGCTCTCACCTGTACCGGTGATGTCGGGCGCGGCGTCGTCTGTTGGCGTCACGCGGCGACGACGTGGCGGCCAACGCTGCGCCTGTCCGAGCCGCAATCGGGCGCCTGCCATCCGGGATCGCCCTGTGCTTTGCGGATGACGAGGGTCCCGGTGCCCTAAAGAGGGCGCCTGCGGGCATCGATGACACGGTCGATGGCGCGCCGCGAGCGCAGTCAGACTTGCCCCACCGCCGTAGAGGCCAGCTACAGCGACCGACCGGCATATTAGTTTCACGAGTATTGTCGATACTGAGACCGAGGAGGTCCTGTTTCTCACCTGCGGTATGGCTTCGCCATCCTTTAGATGTGGTCTATATTCAACGAGCAGCAGTCATCCGTCATGAGAAAGCCCGATCGTCACGAGACGCGCGCGCGCTGCCGTCGATCCGGACAGCCGCATTGAGCCGCGGCGGCAGCCCCGGCAGGGCGCGCCGTCGTCACCTGCCGGTCGAAGACCAAGATCGTGCCCGCGTCGTTAACTGTCACGCTGCCGCGACCCGGATGATGCGCGGCCTGCCGCTGTACCAGGCCTGAAACGCAGTAAGAATATCTTCCTGGGCAGAATTGCCAAACGTCAAAAGCAGATCCGGTGCGTGCCGGCGCGTGCGGGAAGTGTGCTGGAATTCAAAGAGTCCTCCCCTTAAGCTGCGCTGTCGGTTTGCCGACACTCACGAGGGAGGCCGAAATGACGACGCATCTTCAGTCCGGACACATCGACAAGGGCTTGAGCCGCCGGGGTTTGGTTCAAGCCCTGGCCGCAGGCGCAGCGGCGACGGGCGTCGCGGCGACGGCATCGGCCCAGCAGACGGCCGTGCTGGCCGAAGCGACGGCTGCCGACTACGCCCGCGATCCAACGCGGTGGGGCAGCGCCGAAGTCGCCGCCCTGTTCCCGGGATTCAAGCATCTCGACGTGCGCACGAAGGGCGCCGTCATTCGCGTGCGCCACGGCGGCTCCGGCCCGCCCTTGCTGCTCCTGCATGGCTATCCGAATAATCACGTGCTGTGGTATGCGGTCGCCGCGCGGCTTGCACAACGCTATCAGGTCGTTCTCGCCGATCTGCGCGGCTACGGCGACTCATCGCTGCCCGAGCCAGGCCCCAATCAC
>JASHRR010000761.1 GCA_030037185.1 Xanthobacteraceae bacterium
TCATCTGTTCCGCGCTTCGGCGCGTTGACCGGGCGGCTCACCCCGCAATTAGTTCTTATCCGCGTGGTCTGGCCATCGCCGTAGCTGAATGGCAGGCCGGCAATTTTTTTATAGCCTATCGAAAGCCGTTTCAGTCATCATGATCATCTCGCTCAATGCCTGACAATGTTTGAAGGATGCTTCCCAAGTTCGCACCATCACAGCCGGTGTCGTGGGATATTGTCCGCGCTGGCGTCAGAATCGAGTTTCTTGGTTGCGTTGAAGCCACCAATAAGCGCGATGCAATCGAAAAGGCCGCGAAGGAATTCAAAACGGACCCAAACAAGCTACTCGCAGTGAAGCGCAGTTAGCTCAATCTCGATCTCGGGGCGATCTGTCCGCGTTTCGATGATGGCGATGTGACGGCGCTCGATCAACGTTGAAGAGCCCGTCGACCAAACGAACGACCGCGGATCGTCCGGCCGCCAGTCTCAATGATCTCACGGCGTGGAATCGCAAGCCCAGCGTTGAGGAGGCCGTCGATCATGTCGCGATCGAACCCATGGACGAGCGCAAGCTGGTCCGCCGTCACGCCGTGCAGAACGCTGTCGAGCAGCACTAGGGCATGGCGTTGCTCTTTGCTCAGGCTTGGCTCTCGTGGAGGCACCCCCATACGTGAAGAACTAACTGAGTCGTTCGCCGCCGATGGTAGCCTAGCCGACATAAGAATTTCTATGACAGTATTGATTGAGAGAAACACGCCATCGAGAAGGAGGAGTCGGGCCTCGCGCGGCGAGCGCCAGCTTCAGTCGCCGCCATATCAACAGCGAGCCGACAGGCCTGGTGAGGCCGTTCCTTCGCGTGGGTGGCGCGCGACCCCAATCCAAGGTGAATCCGGCGAGAAAGACGTACGGGCAGCCTCCCGCGCGGCATTAGCGCTGGCGGCCGCGGTTTCGGCGAGTCGCTCGACCACCGCGTCCAAAACCACATTTGGTCCGCAGTGTCTTCGGTGGCTGCCGTGGTGGCGAGATCGAGCGAGCACAGCAGCTACGGGCCAGCTACAGACTCTTGCACCTCAGCAAGCAAACGCTGGAGACCCTTCGTTATCACTAGGACTTGCCGCCGCCCTTGTCGTACCTATTGGCAATTGAGCGCGAATCAGCTGTCTTCGGACAATGGTGCGAAATCATTGGAAGCGGAACGTGACGAAGCGCCATTAAGCCGCGGGCCGTTCAATACATTGTGGCGTGCGCCGGCCAGCTTGAACTCGGCCGATGTTGCCATGCGAATGAGGTATGGGATGATAGAAACTGTGCTGCATGACGATCTTTGTGCAGATTACGCAGGTCCGGTCCAGCGACTGCTGACCATTGGCGAAACTCGAAGTTATGATCCGGCTGAATGGCTTGATTATGCGGTGGAGTTCGGACTCGGTCGCGAGCATATTGCTGAGTTGAGCCGACTGGCCTGTGACAGGGCGTTGAACTACGGCGACCCGGACAGCCGCGAGGTCTGGGCCCCTCTGCACGCTTGGCGCGCCTTGGGGCAACTCCAGGCCGAGGCATCGGTCGCGCAGTTGCTGGCCTTCCTGAAGACGGCAGAGAGCGACGAAGCGGTAGCCGAAGAATTTCCGAAGGTGTTCGGCATGATTGGGCGCGCCGCGATTCCGCATATTGAAAGATTTCTATCCGATCGATTGAACCCAACATTCCCAGTCGCCACGGCAATAGAAGGGCTCAAAGAAATTGCGGAGCGGCATCCCGATTGCCGCACCGAATGCGTCAACATTCTGGCGCGGACGCTGGAACAGCATGCTAACGGAGATAGGTCGATCAACGGATTCGCGGTATCGGCCTTGATCGATCTGGCGGCCGTCGAGGTCATTGATGCGATGCGTGAGGCGTTCCAGCGGAATTCGGTTGATATCTCGATCGCCGGTGACGAAGAGGATGTGGAAATCGCGCTGGGTCTCAGAGATTACCGTTCCACCCCCGCACCAGTTTATCAAATCATGCCCCCCGGTTGGTCTGCATCATTGAACCTTCTTATAGACGTCAGCAATCGGGATGATCCGTAAAGGAGACCATCATCGACCGCTTCTCAAGCTCGATGAGACGGTCGCCATGGCGGAAAGCCCAATGGCGGCCGGTAAGCGAGCCTGCACGTATTGCAGCAGCGTTGGAAAACACGGCATTCCGACGGTGAGCCGACGCGATTTCTCCTATGGGTCAAGGGCTGCCCTTCTGACTGCGTTGGCCGCACGGCCGTACCTCAGAAAACTGACGACTTGGTGCAACGCCCAAGTCGGCAGCCTTGGGCCAACAGCCGACCTTCTGACGAGGCACACACCCGGGTATCATATGGGCTGCATGATTTCACGATTTTTTGCACCGTGAATGGAGTCCGCCCAGTCGAGCTGACCGGCACCGGTTCGCCACCGAGGCGTGGGGCGAGCTGCGCAGCGCCGTGGGCCGAGCGCTGGTGCGAGTTCAATGCTGCCTATTTCGGCGGTGCCCTGCGGCCAATACCAACCGTCAAGCGTCCTCGTCCGTGCCCCCTCGGTGTCCAGGGCGCGCAATGAAGGCAGAGGGCCACTGAGGTTGCCGCGGCGCTCAATGGGGGCATCGGTGTATATGAGATGACGACAGGGACTGAAGCGATGAAGAGCTTTATTCTG
>JASHRR010000762.1 GCA_030037185.1 Xanthobacteraceae bacterium
CGATGAGATGACGTCTTCGAAGGGGATCCGTCATTTTGCCCCCTTCGGAGATCACGTTAGGAGAGGCAGGTCCACGTGAGGCGCTCGTCACTGCGTCGCGTCCGCATGCAGAAGCATGAGGCAAGCCCGATCAGACATTCCGTGGGCCGAAAGTGGCCATCAATGCGAAAAAATGGGGAAATGAAGTCGGAATAGTGTCGGCCGCACCAATTCCAATTCTCGCTGCGTTCCGGCTGCATGGCGATGCTGACGGGATTGCAGACCTTGATGCAGACGAGCACGGGCCCCGGAGGGGTGACGCCTCCGAGCCATCACCACCTTAATGGGCGCTATCTGCTGCTCGTCGAGATCGAGGCCGCGTTCAGGAACCTCAAGGACGATCTGCAGCTCCGCCCGCTCTACCACCAGCTTGAGCACCGGATCGAAGCGCACATCTCTACTGCCTGCACGTGATGCTGCGCGCCAGGCTCAAGCCGCTGCCCCCCTGCCTCACATCCCCCCCCGGCCTCACGTTTGCCGGGGGCCGTGCTCGACAACCTTGCCGCCATCCAGATGCTCGACGTTCACTTTCCCACCACCAATGGCCGCACACTGATCCTGAGCCGCCACGCCGAACTGAACGCTGACCAAAAGCTTCCGGTGAAGCGCGTGAAACTTGATCTGCCATCGCAGTCCCCGCCGCGCATCACTGCGCCGGTGGCGCAGCCGGTGTGCGTTGCGACCCAACGGGCGTAGCGGAGACTTTCCGGGGTGCCGGTTGATTTTATTCAGTTCCGCCGGGCTCGTGCTTCTGTCCGGGGTCAGCGCGCTGGCCGCTACCTGATGGGGGTTTGAGAGGATAGGTCGGCCAATCTAGGGTGCGCGCGGTCGGGTGCCACGACCCAACTTGCGGCCTGACCTGATCCATCGTCCCGGCGTCGGGACCTCGCTCGGGAAGGCTGATGTCACGACCCGCCCGAAACAGCAATCGCTCCTCTTCTACGGTAAGGTTGACAAGGCTGGATCGATGGAACGCCGGCCTTCTTGGCTCGGTCGCGTCGCGCCGTCAAAGCCCCGAAGCCACCGGGCGGCGCGCCCTTGCGCGGGGCTTGACGGCGCCGGCGCGTACCGAGGCATCATGATTTGTGGCATCATCCACTCAGACCGCCGCGGCAGCATTACGGAAGCTCGCGTCATCGACCAGCATCCGATGCATGATGACGGCGATTTTGACCTGCAGCAGCTGGCGCGCGGTGAGGAGCGCAGGCGTTTCCTGCGCTCCGATCGACCTGCAATGCACTGCGGAACCAGCCAGCCGCATCAGCTGCGCGATTCCGCGCGCGTCGTTGCGGTTTCTATCGGTAAGTCAATATCACGCTTTTACTGTTATTTGTTTACTGTTATTTGGTCTGAGAGCAATATGTAAGCCATCCGTTCAGGCAGGAATGTGGTTTTTAATATGCACGTTCTTTGGTCTTCTGGACAAAATACGCAGCGATGTGTTGTCGGCGCGCGCGATCGAGGATCTCAAGGCAATATTTGCCAAGCTATGCGGTGATTTCGGTGCCGAACTGAAGCAGTGCAGCGGCGAGGACGATCACGTGCATTTGCTGCTGACCGTCTCAAAGCTTGTCAGTCTCAAGGGCGTATCCAGCAGGCTGTCGCGAGATTACCGGCCGGAGATAACCGCCCGCTATAAGGATGGCGTCTTGTGCCATCTTATTTCGCCGGCTCATGCGGCGGCGCCCCGCTGTCCGTCATAGCCGCATAGGTTCGCAACCAAAGAAAGGCCACGCCTCCTCCCCGACCTGAAGGACGGGGTATCCGGCGCGCAAGCTCAGATCAACGTCCACCCAAGCGCTGCGAAGCGCTTGCCACCGCGCGATATCCTCATCGGGCGTGGTCGGCCGGAACAATGGACTGAAGCTCCTGTGCGGTTCCGACGTTATAAAGTTGAGCCTGGTTCAATTGTTCCTGCGGCTCCGGCGAGGCCGGCCGCGGCCTGCACCCGAAAAACGCGGATGCCCGCGACGACGGTCCCCACCGCGCAACGCCGTGCCGTTGCGCGAACACGGCGCCGCACAGAGCGGTTTAATGATGTCGCAAGCTGCGCTAAGTCCGGCCAATACCGCCAATCAGCTTCCCGTCAACCTCCCTTGGCGGGCAGCGGCTGTGACTTGCCGACGGTGGGCAGCGCCTCCGGCCTGCCGACCACAGTGATGAGCATGTTGGCTTCGAGCAGGCGCTTGGCGACCCGCTTGACATCCGCCAAGGTCACGGCGTTGACGAGATCATTGCGCTTATCGATATAGTCGATGCCAAGGTCATCAAGCTGGATCTGGACCAGTTGCTCGGCGATCTTTGTGGACGTATCGAAGCGCAACGCAAACGAGCCGGTCAGGAACGACTTCGCCTTGGCAAGTTCCTCCTCGGTCGGCCCCGTTTCCGCCAGCTTTCGGATCTCGGCTTCCATTACCTCCAGCGCCTGGCCGGTGCGATCGGACCGGGTCGCCGTGCCGCTCAGGAACAGCGACGTGTAGTCGAGCGGCATCACGGCGCTGTAGACTGAATACGCAAGACCGCGCGCCTCGCGCACTTCCCTATATAGCCGCGACGAAAACGCGCTGCCGCCGAGGACATGGTTCAGAACGAAGGACGCCATGAAATCCGGGTCCTTGCGCAGAATGCCGGCCCCCCCGATGATCAGCACCGATTGGGGCACGTCGAGATCAATCGCGATTTTTTGTCCTAATCCTTGCGGGCTCGCGTTGGTGACCGGCGACAGCGCGCTGTGCGCCGGCAGATTGCCAAACACCTGATCGATCAGCGTCCCAGCACCCGCGGCATCGATGTTACCGACGATGGCGATCTTGAGGTTGTCGCGGGCGAATACCTTACGCGTGAAGGCCCTGAGGTCTTCGGCTCCAATGGCCGGCACCGATTCCAGGGTGCCATGCGGCGGACGTGAGTAGGGATGGCCCGGAAAGGCGGTGGCCCACCAGCGCTGGCTAGCAAGCTCGTTCGGGCTTGTGGTTGCCCGCCGCAATGCCGAAAGCATCTCCTCGCGTATGCGCTCCACATCCGGTGCGTCGAAGCGCGGCGCCGTCAGCGCAAGCTTCAGCAACTCGAAGGCTTCATTCTGGTTCTCAGACAGCGTGCGCAGCGAGCCGGACACATAGTCGCGAGTCGCCGTAAAGCCCATCTCGATCGCCTTCGCTTCGAGCCGTTCGTGAAAGGTTGTTGAGTCGATGTCGCCGGCGCCCTCGTCCAACAACGCCGTCGCCATGGTGGCGACGCCCGGCTTTTCAGGCGGATCCTGGGTCGCGCCGCCCCTGAAAGCGAAATCGAATGCGATCAAGGGCACCGAAGGATCACGCACAAGCCAAGCCATGATTCCGCGCGGGCTGACGATGGCCTCGATTTTGGTGGCGCTGGCCGAGCCCGGAAACGCCGCCAGCGCGGCCACGAGCGCGAGCGCGCCGAAAACAGCGCGCCCCCCCAAAATGAACTGCCGGGCCAAGCCCGGCACTGTCGTTGAGCGAATCTCGGCGAGACGAGCCCTGGCGCGCAGCAGACGAAGTCGAAGAGCAAGCCTCACGAGCGCTTCTCCTGATTTCCGGGCAGTTCCTTAACGAGATAGCCGGTCACCGAGCGACGTTTGTCAAGCCACGTACGCGCGGCATCTTGCACGGCCTCGGGCGTCACGGCACGCAGCCGAGCCGGCCAGGCGGCGACTTTGTCGACGCTGCCTCCCGACGTCAAAGCGGCCCCATACCAGCGCGCCATGGTGGCCTGATTGTCGGCTGCATAAACGGTGTCCGCGATCAAACGCGTCTTGGCGCGGTCGAACTCCGCGGTCGTGATGCCGCTTTCGGCAATCCGGGCAATAACGGCATCGATCGCACCTTCGACGGTCTCGAAGGTGACACCTGGAAGCGGACTTGCAAACACCCCGAAACGGGTGTCGTCCAACGCCGTCCCTTGGTACCAGCCGCCGGCACTGGTGGCGATGTGCCGCTCGACGACCAGCGCACGGTAGAGCCGGCTGGTCTCGCCGCCGCCCAGCACCTGGGCGAGAATTTCGAGCGCTTCCGACTGGCCTGGCTTGGCGGTGGTTGATGACGGCACCAGGTAGCTGCGCTGGAGGCTCGGCTGCGCGACGCGGGGGTCGGCCATCGTCAGCTGGCGCACCGCGACCGGAATTGGCTCCTCAGGCCGCGCCCGCGGAGGGACTTCGGCAACCCGCGCCACCTTGCCGTAGGTGTTTTCGGCAATCGCCTTGACCTCATCGCCCGTGACATCGCCGGCAACCACCACCACGGCATTGTTCGGCGTGTAGAACCGCCGATAGAACGCCAGCGCATCTTCGCGGTTGAGCTTCTCGATTTCCTGGCGCCATCCGATCACCGGGCGCCCGTAGGGATGGTTGAGGTAGAGCGCCGCAGCGACCTGTTCGCCGATGCGCGCCTCCGGACTGTTGGCCACCCGCATGTTGAATTCCTCAAGCACGACATCGCGCTCGGGCAGCACATTTTCGTCGGTGAGAACAAGGCCGGTCATGCGATCGGCTTCGAACGCCATCACCAGCGGCAGATACTGTTTGGCGATCCGCTGGAAATAGGCCGTGTAGTCGGCGGTCGTGAAGGCATTCTCCTGCCCGCCGATGGTGGCAAGCGTCTGCGAGAATCGCCCCGCCGGATTCTTGGCGGTGCCCTTGAACATCAGATGCTCAAGAAAATGAGCGAGGCCCGACTTGCCCGGCGTTTCGTCCGCCGAGCCGACCTTGTACCAAATCATATGGGTGACGACCGGGGTGCGGTGGTCCGGGATCACCACGACCTCGAGGCCGTTCGCCAGCGTGAAGTCCGTTATGTCCGGCCCGGCGGCGGCGGCACCAGGCGCCTCAAGCGCCACGACAGCAGCAACGAGCGCCGCGGCGAGAAAAACGAAGCGCCCAGCAAATGCCGCCATGGCCGAAACGATGGCCGAGCGCTGCGCTCCCGTTGACGCGCCCTCAGGCAGGCTGCGGATTTCGCGATTGTGACGCGATAGCATGGCGGCATCGATCATTGCTTGCCTATGTCCCCAGTCTGGCGATCTTTGTTGAGGGCTTTCTCGTTGGCGGTCTTGCCGTCGATGCCATAGGGCTGAACCGGAGACGGCGTGCGGTAACCTGCTGGCGGCTCGGTGAGCGTGTTACGGGGCGGCTCGCGCACAAATGTAGCAGTCTCGGACTTCTCAGCGAGGCCCACGGCCTTGCCGATGCCCAGGATGCTGCTCCACAGGCCGCCCGTGTAGCCGAGCTCGCTTGGCGTCATTTCCGGCGAATGTTCATCGGGGGCCCCTTGGCTCGTTTTCATTGCCGGCTTGTTCGTCTTGCCGGCCGCAAGTTCGCTCGGCGAGAGCGCATTGCCCTCCTGTCCGTCCGCAGGATTCATGCTGTGTGGCCTGCGCTCTGCCTTGGCTTTGCGTGCGGCTTTGCGTTTCGTCTCGTCCGGGTCGACCGGCCACGCCGGATTGCTCGCGGCAAGCGAATCCTGGGCGGCAGGTACCGGCAGGTCGCGTTGGTTCGGCGGCACCACGAGCGGTGGCCGTTCCTGGTATTGGATGCCGGCCTCCTGGCCGTTGCGAAGCCCGAACCCGCGCAGCAGACTTTTGAAAAACTTCACGTCCGGCAGGTCGTCATCTTCATCGTCGCCCGCAAAGACGGCCGTGCTCCCAGCGATCACCAGGACGACACCGAAGGCCGCACATAGCGCGGCCCGGGAGAATTTACGGTTTCGGTTTTCTCGAGGCATGCGATCTTCCGTAATCGATTACCGCCGCTTGACCCTCCCGCGCTTCCCGGGAGCGTCGGCAGGCGGAAGCGTGACACCCGTAAACGTGCCGTGGTTGAGGCCCCACCGGACCGAATCACGCGACCCCGTGGAAATGTTGCCTCGCCACTTCAGCGCCTTAAAGCCCCTGCACGTCTTGATGTTATATCAGGGCAATTTTGCGGTGTCTTGCAAGAATAAAGTTTCGTAAACGAGCCCGACGACGCCGGCGACGATTGCCGCATCGGCGACATTAAAGATATACCATTGGAACGTCCAGGTCGGCGCGCTGATGTGAAATAAGACGAAATCCATCACCGCACCATGCACCGCGCGATCGATCGCGTTGCCGATCGCGCCGCCCAGGATCAAGCCAAGCGCCAGGCCGGCGAGGCGCGAGCGGGTTCGCGCCAGCCAGACGAGGAGCAGCGCAACCGCGATCGCCTTGAGGCCGAGAAGCACCCATTGCCATAGCGGGCCGGCGTCCTGGAAGAGCCCGTAGCTGATGCCGGTGTTCCAGGCCAGCACCAGATCGAGGAACGAGGTGACCGGCACCCGGCCCCGCTCGGTCAGGCCGAATCCATGCAGCAGCCAAAGCTTTACCGCCTGATCGGCCGCCGCTGCCGCCACCGCGGTTGCGAGACCCAGTCGCAACGGCGCCCCGCCGCAGAAAGCCGGTCGCGCCATCTACCTTGCCCCGCCCTGCGCCGCGTCCCATTCGCGCAGGGCCCGCGCGTCGCGCGGCGTCACATCCGGATAGTGCGGATCGGACCCGACATCGGCCTGGATCTTCCACGACCGCGCGCATTTGCGGCCTTCGGCGGGCCGGAATTCGACCGCGACGCCAGGCACATCATCCAGGCGAAATGCGCCCGCCGGCGGGTCCCCAAGCGTGACGGTCGCACCCGACGTGATGGCGATCTCCGCCATGCCGACCTCACCGCATCCTCCGGCAAGCTCTGTCGCAATGGTGCGTATCAACGCCGGATCGGCAATGTAGATCGCAGGCGCGGCTTCGAGGCTCGAACCGATCCGTTTGTTGGCGCGCTCGATCTCCAGCGCGCCGGTGACGACTCGCCGCACCCGCCTGATGTCGCCCCAAACGCGCGCCAGGGCATCATCGCGCCAAGCCACCGGGATCTCCGGGAAACGTTCGAGGTGGACCGACATCGGATAGCGCAGGGCAGATGTCAGATGACGGGTGTCAGATTCGCGGGCATCCGCCATCTGACCTCCGTAACGGGACAGATAGGCCTCTTCCGCCGTGAAGCAGAGCATCGGCGCAAGCCAAATCACGGTGGCGCGGAACACTTCCTCGATCACCGTGAGACAGGCTTTGCGGGTGACCGAAGAGAGAGCGTCACAATAAAGCGCATCCTTGCGGATGTCGAAATAGAAGGCCGAGAGATCGACGGTCATGAACTGATTGAGCGACGCGAATATACGCTTGAAATCGAAATCTGCGTAGTGCTTGCGTACGCTCTCGTCGAGCTCGCTCAGACGATGCAGAATGTATCGTTCAAGGCCCGGCATGTCCGCATAAGCAACGCGATCCTCCTCGCGGAAATGGGCGAGATTGCCGAGCATCCAGCGCACGGTGTTGCGCAGCTTGCGGTAGGTGTCGACGGTGGTCTTGAGGATCTCGGGCCCGATGCGCAGATCGTCCGCATAGTCGGAAGCGCAAACCCACATGCGCAGGATGTCGGCCCCACTGGATTTGATCACGTCCTGCGGCGCCACTGTATTGCCGAGCGACTTCGACATTTTGCGGCCGTGCTCATCGAGCACGAAGCCGTGGGTCACGACGATATCGAACGGGGCCCGGCCGCGCGTGCCGCAGGACTCCAGTAACGAGGATTGGAACCAGCCGCGGTGCTGGTCGGAGCCTTCGAGGTACATCACGGTGTCCGGCCCACCATCCTTTTTGCGACGAATGCCCGCGAGCCCCGGAAAATGCTCCGGGTCTTCGAGCGTGAACGCGTGGGTCGAACCGGAATCGAACCACACGTCGAGAATATCGTCGACTTTGTGCCAATCCTCGTTCGCGAGTTCGCCGAGAAAGCGATCGCGTGCCCCGGCCGCATACCAGGCGTCGGCGCCCCCGCGCTCGAAGGCTTGGAGGATGCGGGCGTTGACACCCTCGTCGCGAAGAATCTCGACGTTGCCGTCGCCCGCCTCGCGCACGAACACCGTGATCGGCACGCCCCAAGCGCGCTGGCGCGAGATCACCCAGTCAGGCCGGCCCTCAATCATGCCGGTGATGCGGTTCTCCCCCTGCGGCGGCACCCAGCGGGTGTCCCGGATGGCGGTGAGGGCCCGATGGCGCAACGTGTCGCCCGCGGTCGCCGACCCGATTTCGTCCGCTATCGGCTTGTCCATGGCGATGAACCATTGCGGCGTGTTGCGCAAGATCACCGGTTTCTTGGATCGCCACGAATGCGGATACTGGTGCCTCAGCCGGCTGCGCGCAATCAGCATACCGGCGTCGATCAGAGCCTTGATCACGGCGTCGTTCGCGTCGCCCTTCTCGCCTTGCTCGGTGATGACCCGCTTCGGCCTGCCGCCGGTATCGCGTGGACCGAAACCCGGTGCCTGGTCGGTGAAAAATCCGTCCTCGTCGACGGTGTATGGGATCGTGGTGTTGATGCCTCGTGCTTCAAGTGCGCGGGCATTCGCGGTCCAGATTTCGAAATCCTCCCGGCCATGACCGGGGGCGGTGTGCACGAAGCCGGTACCGGTGTCTTCGGTGACGTGCTCGCCGTCCAGGAGGGGGATCGGCAAGCGGTATCCGGCGTTGAAAGTCGCAAGCGGATGAGCGCATCGCATAACGCGCAAACTTGCGGCAGGAACCGCCCCGACGCGAACGAATTCCGAGACCCGGGCTTGCGTCATGACCTCTGCGGCGAGCCGATCGCTTAGAATGATTTTATCGCCCTTGTTCAGCCAATTGCCGGCTGGCGCATCTGAGACTTCGTAAAGGCCGTAGTCGATCTTCGAGGAAAAGCTGATCGCGCGGTTGCCCGGGAGGGTCCAAGGCGTGGTTGTCCAGATCACCACCGACGCTGCCGCGACGTCGCGATTTTGCCGGGAGCCGTCGCCGACCGAGCGATCCACCGGAAACTTCACCCACACCGTATCGCTGGTGTAATCTTCATACTCGACCTCGGCCTCGGCGAGCGCTGTCTTCTCCACCACCGACCACATCACCGGCTTGGAGCCGCGATAAAGGGTGCCGTTGGCGACGAACTTCATCAACTCGCGGGCGATCTGGGCTTCGGCGGCGTAGTCCATCGTGGTGTAGGGGTGGTCCCAGTCGCCGGTGACGCCGAGGCGCTTGAACTCGTCGCGCTGCACGTTGAGCCAGTGCTGCGCATAGGCGCGGCATTCCCGACGGAACGCGATCATTGCGGCCGGATCGGACAGGTCTGGCTTCTGCTTGCCCTTGGCGCGGTAGCCTTCCTCCTCGACCTTCCACTCGATCGGCAGCCCGTGACAATCCCAACCCGGCACATAATTGGAATCGTGGCCGAGCATCTGCTGGGAGCGGGTGACCACATCCTTGAGGATCTTGTTGAGAGCGGTGCCGATATGGACGTTGCCGTTGGCGTAAGGCGGCCCGTCATGGAGCACGAACTTGGTCCGGCCGCAAGCAGCCTCGCGCAAACGCTCATAGAGGCCGATCCGCTGCCAATGTGCCAGGATCTCGGGTTCCTTCTGGGGCAGCCCGGCGCGCATGGGAAAATCGGTCTTGGGGAGGAATAGCGTTTCGCTGTAGTCGCGGTCGGACATGACGGCTCAACCTGAGATTGGATGATAGACGGGCAACGGACCCGGTGTTCTGCCGACCTGCCGGTCAGGCAGAAGCCGGGCCGGCAATCCAGCGATGATCCGGCCCAGACTCGTGAGCGAACTGATCGCATGCCGTCATAGAGCGGTTCCTAACACATAGACCGCGGGACGGAAAGAGCGGCATTGGCCCCTCCGCGCCGTTGCCGTCAGGGCACTTGGGCCCTTGTTGGACGGGCATCGAGGGCTGAGGGGCCTTGCCGCAAGCTCAAAATTGGCCACTCAGGACTTCTGGCCTCCTGACCCGCGCAATTCGGGCAACAGGCGCACAAATTCCGACCCTACCGCAAGCCAGGAG
>JASHRR010000763.1 GCA_030037185.1 Xanthobacteraceae bacterium
CCTGACAAATGTGTTGCGGCGCAGAAACAACGCGTGGCTCTCTTGGGCGTGGCGGCGAAAGGGACTTTCAAGGAAAAGGGACAGTCCAGCGGGGTCGGCGCTGGATGCCAGAGTTTTGTCCGGCGGATTATCACCCCAAGACTGGCCTCGGATGATGGTCCTGCTTGCCTTCTTCGTGATGGCCGAAAGGAAAGCTGTTCGCGTTTGTAAGGGAGGCTGCTGATGCCCGTTGTACTTGTTTCGAACGATGCCAATGCTGACAACCGGTTCAACTGGCAGGACATCACTGGTATTCAGTACCACTATCCAAATGGATACAAAAACATCATCCAGCCAAGCGAGCGCTTCATCTACTACCGCGGCATGCGAAGGGCTAACGGAGGGCGCGGCCCTGCCGAGTACTTCGGATGCGGCACGATTGGAGAGGTCCGTCGGGACGACGACATACCTGATACAGCGCCGAAGCGAGAATGGGCATGGTACTGCACAATCCTAGACTATCTCCCGTTCAACCCGCCGATACCCGCGAAGGTGAACGGAGAGTTCTTCGAGAAAATCCCACAGAACATTTGGAGAAACGGTGTCCGGGAGTTGGATGAGGCAACGTATCACCAGATAATTACCGCAGCTGGTCTACAAGCTGAGCCCCCTACGCAGCCCGCTCCAACGGCTCCGCTTCGGATGCCCAGGCTGGAAGACGTGACCATTCCGACAGCGACAGGCGACAATCTGCTGGTCCCTGCCACAGCGCCAATAGGTGCGCACGAGGGCACATCGGGGCGCCGTGGCTCAGGTCGCCGACAGTCGCGCCACTCAAAGATAATCGGTGATCGAGCCGAGGAAATCGCGTTGGCTTGGGCAAAGCGAATGTTCCCCTCGGCGCGTGGAATACGGTGGGTTGCTGATGAAGGCGAAACGCCCGGGTGGGACATTGAGGTCATCGGTGAGGACGGTGATACACTCGCCTTGGAGGTGAAGGGCGCTTCTGGCAGCGCATTCCCCACTTCGAACTCACTCCGGGCGAACTGGCAGCCTGTCAGCAGCTGGGAAGCCGATATTGGCTGTTGCTTGTTGCGGATTGCCTCGGAGAGTCTCCACGCTTGCAAGTGATCAAAAACCCATACGCCTTGATCAAACATGGCGGTCTTGAGTTGGTGCCGAGCGGCTACCGTGTCTCGGTGCCGCGCCAAGAGGCTGGGCACATTGCCTCATACGCGAGGACCGCGGACGCGACCGCGATTGAGTCATGAACGGTTGGCAGCGGATCGGCGTGATTCTTTCTGTCTTCTGGTGCGTCGCGTCAGGATTGTACATCAGGGTATGGCTAGTCGATCAAGCGGACGAAGTTTACAACGCATACGCTCATTGGTGCCCCACACCTGACATGCCCGAATACACGCGCAATTGTTTTGCGCATGCGAGCGCGCGCCAGCTGGAGGAACGTCACAAGATTAATGGTGAATGGAATGAGGCGGTGAAGGCAAGGCTTCGCCCGGCTCAGGGATGAACCGGTTCCGCGGACGTGCCGCGAATGCGGGCGCGCAATGCTGGGAAATCACCGTGTATTTTGCAGCCGTAAATGCGCCGTGGATAACTACAGGGCGCGGAGTCGTTCCTCATCGGCCGAGGCACTGCCTCGCCCCGAATAGTCCAGCCAACCAAACAGCAGGCCACATCGATGCATTGCCTCACTCCTGTCCCCGTTTCCGGCAGCAGCCGCTTCTTGATGCGGGCCGGTCGCATCCTACTGAGCCTGTGCTGCCTATTTACGACAGCGTTCTCGTGGACAGACATGTCGGGCACCTACGTTGGCAAAGGCCCGAACCTTGCAGTCATGGTCCAAATCGCCGAGACCAGCGGGGGCAACTTCACAGGCCGCTATGAGCAAGTCACGCTCAAGCCGGGCGGTCAGATTGAGGATATGAACGCGACCATTGCCGGGACCCGAAGCGGCGAGACTGTGGTGGCGACCCTCAAAACTAGCGATTTGTTCTCCATCGGCGTGCCACTCGGCGATTTCTTCTCCGTCAGCGTGCCACTCTCAAGAACCTACCGAGGCGGCGTCCTCCACCTCAGCGGTGGCACAAATTTCGTCCTCAACTTAACCAGCGGCGCAGAATCCGATTTTCGTACGCAAGTGGCCGCACTCAGCACACAAGGACAACAAATTACCGACGCACGCGCACAACGCGAGGCTGCGCGGAAGCAGGCAGAGCTCGAAGCGGATCGGTATTCCAAACTTCAAAATCTGACGGGGCGACTTGCCGCATTCATCACCAAGGCCGATACAATGCTTCCGAAATTCGGCCCTGAAACTCAGCGATACCAGGCGATTACCGAGCGAATGCGTAAGGGTTTAGCGAGACAACGATCGATTTACGGCGGACCGCAAGCCAGTGTGGCGCGAAGCCAAATATCCGTCGCTCTGAACCAACTGGCAATCGACGCGAACCAAATTTATCTCAATGATCAGCAATCTTATCGGGATTACGATTTCAACTCCGGTCAGCTAAGTCGTGAAGCTGCGGAGGCCGCTGCATGGTGCCAGAGAGCGATTCCGGTTTCACTCAGCAGTGCGTGCCCAATGTTCCTCGATACGCAAACGCAATTTGCCAAGCGCGTATCAGCGCTTCGGTCGGCATTTGCCGATTTTGGGGGCGTATGGACCGCAGAGCGGCGCGAACAAGACGCCATAGTTCAAGCATCGCAGCACGCGCAGTAAGGCTGCTATAGCCGAAGCCGAAACCCGCGCGGCGCCAGCACCGTTTGCTCTACTACCATTGAAAAAGCGGAGGGAAAAAATGAAAACTCTCGCTGTGGCTCGGCAAAGGGCCACGGCGGATCATCGCCGAATTCGACGAGCAGATGAAAATGGAAACTTATCGATTGGCAGAGAGCGGTTGGCCGAAGGCCAGAGCGTGAAAGACGAAAGAGCGGTTGGCCGAAGGCCAGAGCGTGAAAGACGAAAGAGCGGTTGGCCGAAGGCCAGAGCGTGAAAGACGAAAGAGCGGTTGGCCGAAGGCCAGAGCGTGAAAGACGAAAGAGCGGT
>JASHRR010000764.1 GCA_030037185.1 Xanthobacteraceae bacterium
GCGATGGGCGGCGCCGGGGCTGCTGACGCCGTGGACGGCGATCTTCGAAGCCACCGTCGAAGGAAATGCGTGTCCGCAGCCCCGCGCAGAGGCGAACCCAAGCGAGGACTGCTTGAACCTTGATGTCCAGGTGCCGGCAAATCGCGGTGCTGACCTACTGCCAGTGATGCTCGAAATCCATGGCGGCGGGTTCGTAGTCGGTACCGCGGTGGCCAACGGGGCGAACCTGGTCACTAATGGGAACGTCGTCTATGTGACCATCAATTACCGCCTGGGGATTCTGGGTTTCATGGCCCATCAGGGGCTGGGCCCAAACTCGGGCGATTATGCATTGCAGGATCAGCAGGCGGCAATGCGCTGGGTGCAACGCAACATCGCTCAATTCGGCGGCGATCCGCGCAACGTAACCATCTTCGGACAGTCGGCGGGCGGCGCCAGTGTGTGCGCCGCGGTCGCATCGCCGACAGCGAACGGGCTGTTCCAGCGCGGCATCAGCCAGAGCGCCTTCTACAATTACAAGGTCAACACGATTTGGTCGCCCGGGGACTGCAAGTCGCAGCTGCCGACCGAATCTGAGGCCCAGCAGGCCGGCGCGACATTTGCCGCCAAAGTGGGATGCGGCGGTGCGGTCGACCAGGTCGCCTGCCTGCGGGCGCTGCCCGTACAGACGCTGATCGACAACGCCGGCTACGTCGGGAACCCGATTGCCGGCGGCACGATCGGTCCGACAATCAACGGCACTACCCTGCCGATGTCGCCGGGCAAGGCGTTCGCCACCGGACAAATCAACAAAGTCGGCCTGATGATTGGCGTGGACCGCGACGAGTTCAATGGCGGGCCGATTGATCCCCCGCTCATCGCAGCCAACCCGGCGCAGTACGACGCGCTGCTACAGCAGCAGTTTGGGCCGCTGGCTTCCAAGGTGATGAGCCTTTACCCGCCGTCCCGGTTTCCCAAGCCGTCGGCGTTCATCGCCTATCGGACTATCATGGCCGACTCCGCGTCGGTCTGCCCGGCGCTCGCATCGTTCAAGCGACTGGCAAAGTACATCCCGGTTCACGCCTGGGAAGGCGATAATCCCGACGTGCCGCGCGTCACGACGCCGTGGCCGACCGGCTCCTTCCACGTCGCGGAGAGCCCGTTCATGTTCGTGAACCCCGCCATCGCCCTTGACCCCAACCAGATGGCTTTCTCGGCACAACTGATCGCACAGTGGACCGGGTACGCCCGTACCGGCGACCCGACCGCCGAGGGCACCCCAGCCTGGAGCCGCTACACGGAGCAGAGCGAGGTGGTGATGTCGCTGGTCCCGGCCGGCGACAGCGCGCATGTTCCGGCCAGCACCCTCGCCATGCAGCACAAGTGCGAATTCTGGGACTCGGTCTCCTTGTGGCCGGTACCCCGCGAGTAACATCCGCCCCCGCGCGACCTGATCGATGCGGCGAATAAAGCGTGTGATCGTCTGTCGCAACGGGGGTCTTCATGCCATTGGCTATAAGCGGACAGTAGCGGGGGCGCACAGGCGGACCTGTGCCTTCCAGGCGAGCAGATGCTGAGGGGAAAATCCTTGAGCCGAGCAAGGTCTCGCCCGACACGTGCCGAAAATCGGTAAGTCCACGGTCCCTCGATCAGCACCCGTGCTCGATGATTGCCGGTCTTCGTAATGGAGCCGCGCTGCACCGTGTCACCGTTCGTGCGCTCCGACGCAATGAGGCCGAGACGAGCCATCAACTGCTGTGGGGTCGCAAAGCGACGTACATCGCCAACCGCCGCAACTAAGGTGACCGCGACTTGCACCATCGGATTCCGGTACACCAACGCGAGAAATCCCGCATACAAATCGCGCCGGAACAAAATCTACATAGCCGAAATTGAGCTGAAACTCCTTGCTTGTCCGGGGCGGCTGCGCTCCACTAATGATCGCCTCGCGATCCTGCCAATCTATGCAACTCAGGAGCCGCGTTCGGAGGCTGAGCTCTCAGGCTAAAGCGTCTCTAACCAGGTGAATGTGATCATGCGCGAGACGGCATGGTCCGCGAGCCGCTCGACCGCGTCGTCACTGCCGGTGCTACCGATGTAGGTAATGTTTCGTTTTCCGACATATCGAAGGTGCTCGATCAGGCGGGAGTGGCCGTGATTGCGGACGCGCGGTGCAAAGCCAAGATCTATGCGAAAGCGGCGGGCGTGCAACTGGGGTGGGCCGAATGGATCATGGAGGATACAAGCAACGGGTCGTCAGTGCTGATGTTGGCGCCCGCACAAGCACCGCCGCTGCCGATCGCGAGCGGTGAGGATAAGCTGCGCGCCAAGGTCCCGGTCGGCTTCGCAATCGCGCGCGTTTCTCGATCTGGAGATCGTTCACGTGTAAAAAGCCGCGAGCGCTTCGTCGCATCGGCCAAGACATTCGCGACAGCCGAATTGATTTTCGCGAATCCGGCCAGTGAGCAGCCGGCATCAAACACGCTTGCAATCATCGACTAACGTGAACGAGAGTCCAGCGTGTTTTTGGAGGGCGTCAACGAGCGGATCGCCGAGGAGAGTTGCAGGAGTCCAAAAACCGCCCTTTTTATTGTCCTTGCCGCCATGCGCCAAACACGCTGCCACTTGTCCCAGCATCTTTGAAGTGGATCCATAGCCAGGATCCGCATCCCCGGTGATTTTGGCGCCCATTGTGCGCCCATCGTCGAAGATGCCTAAGAAGCGCAAATCGTAGAAACCCTCCGCTTGGGATCGAGGGGAAGGCCCCTGACCGGGAGCAGGCAGGACAAAGCGCTGCAGGAGCCATCTGGTGGGCGCCATCGCGGTCATTGCAACGAAACCGCCCAAGGCGCCGGCGACGGCGTAGGCAGTCATACGTCCCCGCATTCCGGCGCCTGTGAGCATGGCCTCGTCGTATCGAAAATCTTCACCATAGGGATAGTTCGAGAGCGCGCTGGACCGATGCACAACCCGAGTGTTAATGCCCGCCATAATGAAGGGAGCCAGCCAGGCTTCGAAATCGGTGTCGTATTGCGGACGGCTGAGACTCTCTTGACGCGCTTTCGGCTGGTGATCCCTTGGGCAAAGCAAATAGGGGTTTCGCAGCTCTCGTCGGAGGGCTGGATTTCCC
>JASHRR010000765.1 GCA_030037185.1 Xanthobacteraceae bacterium
AACCTTGAGGATTGCAGATGAAACGGCGGGAATTTATTGCGGGGCTCGGTGCAGTGGCTTGGCCGCTCACGGCACGAGCGCAGCAGCGCGATCCTGGAAGCGTATCGCCTTTATCGCCGCCGTGGGTGGAGTAGCCGACGTACCATTCGTACAGGAGCGCACGGCTAGGGTGGGTCGAACGGAACGTGCGCATAGAGACGGTGTTTGACAATCACATCATCCGCGCTGCCGCACCGTTCATCGTCGGGACCGCCCCGGACGTTATCGTCGTTTTCAGTACCGAGAGTGTAGAGATCTTCAAAGGGCTGACCGATACGATACCTATCGTATTCGGGTTCGTGGCAGACCTAGTGGCACGCAATCTTGTGAAGAGCTTGCCGCGTCCCGGCGGCAGTCTGACTGGCTTTACCAATCTGAAGCAGTTCTCGTTGGGCGGAAAATGACTTGGCTTGCTAAAGGAGCTTGTTCCCAGCGTCGATCGCGTGATGGTCCTTGCCGATCCTGCTAACACCGGATTGGTGTCCGTGGCCCAAGAGGCCGCGCTGCCGCTTCACGTGACGATCCATCCGGTGATTACTGCCGCGACGGCCGATGCCGAACGCGAGATCGAAGCCTTTGCCAACCGACCCGGTGGCGGCATGATCGTTATCCCCTACGGTTTAACCATCGCCGAACGCGCAACGATCACAGCGCTCGCCGCACGCCATCGTCTGCCGGCAGTATTTGATGCAGACGCATTCATTTCCGTTGGCGGTCCCTTTCTTACGCGCCTGATACCAACGACCTGGCGCGGCAGATTGCGCGATACGCCGACCGAAACAACAGGGGCGTGTGCCCGAGCCGGAGGTACCTTCTTCGGAGCGAAGACCGGAACAGAGGTTGCTGGGGTGATACCGCATGGCCATGAGAACCAATGGGCACACTCACCAGCAAACGCCGATGAGGCTGCCAACAGATGCCGCCCGCAGAAGATGTAAAGCGGCAGATAGCAATAACAGTCTTAATAACCGTGAACGAACCGCCCCTCTGGATTTCCGTGCACCGGATCATCCGTCGCATCAAGGTCGAGGATGATTTCGTTCGGTGCTCGCTTGTGCGCCTCCAGGAAAAGATCGACCAGCAATCCCTTGATGGCGATCGGATTGTGACTGATCTTGTGAATAGCGTGTCGGCTCGAGCTTGCTCCGCTCCAGCCGGTTCAACGTCGACTTGCCGGCGACCGGCGCGCAGTCCTCCCGGCGCGCCTCGAGCTTGCCGGCCAGCACCGCCATCATCGGATCATGGACTGGTCGTGATCGTTGAGGTCTTCGTAGCCGAGCGCAATCGCGAACACGCGTTGGTCGACCAGCGTCACCACCTCATCCTCAATCAAATGCGCCTGCCGCTCGCCATGGAAGTACGCCGCAAATCTCTTCACCATGCCGATCGCCCGATCCGTCGCACCCAACAGAAGTGCGCCGGGCATCCGAGGTGACCGCGCCGCCGTCGAACGCCGCGAACCTCGCGTCCTTCAACGGGTGCAGATCCGAATAAATCTCTGTTACGCTCTGTCAGCATCGGGGCGCTCCGCGAAACAGCGAGAAATCATTGCAGCACATTGACTAATTGCTGATTCGCCGCCCCCGATACGTTGTATTATGTGAGATATCCGCGCTAGCGGCCACGCTGGCGCGTTCTCTTTGAGGGTGGCCAGAGAGACCTATCGAGGTTTGGTGAAGGATCCTGGTACTGCGCCGAGGCGTTGGCGCGGTTTGAATGTCAGCAGCCGCTCAATGGCGCTCCCGAGGGCAAGAGGAGAGATTCAACGAACTGCCGGAACTGCGACATCGTTGCGAGTATCGTGCCGCATGCGCGGCATGTGACGTATTCATCATCCGTTGGGGCATCTGGATAAACAACCGACTGAGAGGAACAGTTCGGACAGGCAAATTCTTCGGCCATGGAGTTTCGCAAGAGCCCTTATCCGTGCCGCCGGATTAGCGGCCGTTTCTTCAGGTCGAATAAACGGCCCCGACCTTGGGGAGTTGGGGAGGGAGGTAAGGTCGGAGCCGGTCGCCTTGCGGCGGAGTGATGTCTCTTTGACATCATTTTGATGTCAAATCAAGTCGACTTAACACAACTTAACATATCCTCAATGCCGCTGTCGGCGCTTGGCTACGCGGCACAAGGCCGACGTCAGTCATCCGCCGCCATGTGCATCACGGCGGCCAGCAGATATCCGGCGGAGCCACCGCAAAATACGCCGAGTAGTAGGCAAGCAGTGCAGGTCATGCAAATCTCCTCAGTCGAAAAATTCAGGATGATGTCGACCGGAGGCCGCGTTCGCATGATCCATTTGGGGGATGTAGCCTTCGACGAATTTCCCGTTCTCCTTGCGTTGGTCCCAACATTTCTCGCGGTGGCGGCGGAGACCCGCCCCATGGACGAGCAAAATCGGGATTGCGGTCTCTACCCAGACCGGTGCCGGATCGGATTCGTCGAGTCCGCAGGCGTCGAGAACCAGCCGCATAGCCCGCAACGCCGCGATCACGGTGGCGTTGGTCAGTGAGGCCGGACAGGGCGGCGATTGCCTTCAAGGGCGTCGTCATCAGCCGGCACATCAGGGCCATACCAAGCTGGCGATACGCCACAATCGGCTGGCCGCGCCCGGTGCCCTTTCTAAGCCAGGAGGCGGCGGACGGTGTCACGGAGCAGGTGCAGCTCGTATCGCCTTCAATTCGGCAATGACAGCCGTCTGCTGGCATGAACCAGTATGGTGCGGCCGGCCTTCATGCTGCGCAGGCGGCCTTTCCGGACTCAGGTGTACAAGGTTGACTCTGGAACACCGATCTGCTCGGTCAACTCGCGGATCGTCCATTCATTGGGCTGACGTGCGATCTGCGGCTTGCGGCGTCGATATTTGGGCTCGATGGCACCAGCGCTGATCAGCAGCAAGTGATCATCGGCGCGGTTGCAGCGTTTGGCGGGGCGCCAACCTTCCCGATTAAGAGTTCGCTACATTCAACGGTGCGCAGCCCGACATGACGGACGAATCGTTACG
>JASHRR010000766.1 GCA_030037185.1 Xanthobacteraceae bacterium
TTCGATATTCGCCAGCATGCCGTTGACGATAACGGCCAATTTGTCGAATGGATCATTGCCCCCACGGGCCGGCAACCGCTCACGGAGATCGCCGGCGACGATGCGCTGAACCTTCTCGTTGACCTCCGCCACGCGTTTCTGCGCGCGCACGCTAAGGAATATTCCAGCGGCGATACTCAAGCACAAAGCTGGAATGAGTCCCATGCCTAATGTCGCGCCAACGATTTCCTGAATTTCCGCGGCCTCGTCGATATTGCGGCCAACAACCACGACATCGCCGTTTGGCAATCGTCGCGCAACGCCACGAACGATCTGTTTGGCCCCACTGCTCCCGGCCCGGAACGCCGATTCCTGCGCAGGGCCGTCGACTTTCAAGTCGGGCGGCAGCTTCGCCAGATTGCCGACGACCGGATGCCCGTCCCGCGCAAACAGGCCCGCATATTGCACCATTCGCGGGTCTTGCTGCAGGAAATCCGCGATCGCATCCAGCCGCCGCTGAGGCGCCACAGAAGCAAATTCGACGGCGCGCATGGTGATGACCTCATCCGATCGTGTAATCAGATATCGGTCCGTCCGCCAGTAAACAATTATGAACAGGACAGCGATGTACACGGCAAACATGCCGGCAACTGCTGCCGTCGAGCGGAACGTCGTGGTGCGGATGAAATCAGGGAGCACGGAGGATGTACCTATATCGCCTACATTATGGATCATCGGCGGATCATGCGCCAAGTCAACCTTATGTCGCAGTGTCCCTATGAGCAGATGGGTTTGCGGCAGGAAATTTGTAATTCCAGACATCCTCCAGCGGCAGGTGTCAGCATCGGGTCTTCGCGGCGCATCATATATTCGAGGAACCGGAATTCCGTGGCAAAGCTCGATTACACGATAACCTCGCTCGGTGTTTCGTTGGATGAGATCGCGTTTGAGCGGACGGGCCTGGCGTGGCGTGCCGGCCGACGCGGCAGGGCCTCGATACGGGCGGCCACCCGCCCGCAGGCCGCGCGCGCGATCGTCGGCGGTGCCAAGTGCGCTCAGGATAAGAACGGGCGCGCGCCCGGCGTGGTGCCGCAATGCGATCGGGCAACCCGGCCGCCGACGAGGATGACTCGGCCAAACATGGGGCAAAGTCGGATCCGCACCACGGGGATGACGGCGCTACTCATTCACCCATCGCACCAAGGTGTTTGCTGGCGGCACGATACGGAAGATTTACGTGTGACCCCAGGAGACCTGCATCCCGCTCGCGTGAGAATGAGGTTAGACGAATCCGATCGCGAGCCGGATGCCGGAGATCAGAATGTCCGGTTCGATGAGCGGGATGTGGAAACGCAGTCACGGTCGAACCATTAAGCACGGCCAGAAAAAAAAGGTGGAAACAGATATGTCCGACAGCCACCCCGCGACATTTCGACTCTACCAGGCCGTCCATCCCGCGGCAGGCGATTGATAATCACGCATCCCTTGACGCGCCCTGTCTAGGCCTGTGAGGCCGTCCGCGGCCAGTGCACATCGAACCCGTGAGCGCGGAGTTCGGCTCTGATGTCCTGAGCCGTCTGCTTGTCATCCTCGACGAGAAGCAAACTCAGCCGGTCCTGATCCGTCATCACCTCGCGACCGATATATTTGCAGCCACCCCACGGCGATGGCAGGGGTCCGCTGCGACGGCTATCGATCCGGAGTTCAGCCTGGAATGAAAAAAAAGTGTAGTTGGAAATTGGCGACGCTAATAGCGCCTCGTGGTTGGTCCTCGTCGTTTTCCTAGCGGCCAACGGCGAAGGCATGCGCGCCAGTTCGGTCCACGGTCCGTCCGGGCCAGCGTTCTCCAATAGCTCTGACGGGATCGACCAGGCAGCATGAATTTGTTCCAATGGTGCCGCCCATCGACACGTTAGAAGACGAGAGCGAGGAGGAACAAGTCCGAAAATCACACGCCGCCGTTTGGCCGAAAGCATTCTGATCTGTCGGATGGCGTGCCGGTTGTTACCGGAACTTTCGAACGCCTTGCCGGTTGAACGCGGGCGGCACAAGACATCAATGGCGCCTTCCTTAATGCTTCGCGCTTCATTTGCCTTGCTATCGATGAATCCGAGATCCGATTCCAATGCCGGTCCGCGCAGTGTAGTGGTCGTGGGCGCGCGGCTGGCGGTCGCGCGCCAGCTCCCCTCAACACTGGCCGGCATACTCGTCATCGACCAGCCGAACTACAGGCTTTTCCAGGCGTTGCCGGTTGCCTGGCTGCCTTGGGGCGCGCTGCACACGTTTCTGCCGAAAGGCTTCGGCAGCGTCGCCGTATTTCTCAATCGGGTCTGGGCGTGGCTCACCTATCGGCGCGGCGCGCGATCGATCACTCGCACATTTACCGGATCCACGGCCAGCATGGCGTCGACCCGACCGAACCGCCGGCAAGCCGGCCTTATCCCTTCCCGCCGGTCTCACACGAGGCGCGCATCCAGGATCTCTATGATGCCTTGGAACGGGAGGGCCATCATCCATTTCGTCTGCCGCTCGGCGTGCCGCTCGACGAACAGAACGGCAAGCCGCAGCGCACCAGCGCCTGCATCCGTTGCGATGCTTTCGACGGTTATCCGTGCCTGGTCAACGGCAAGGCGGACGCACAGATCATCTGCCTCGAGCCGACGCTCAAGCACGCGAATGTCACCCCGGTCACCAATGCGTTCGTCGAGCGTTTGGAGACCGACCCCGCCGGCCGCAGCGTGAGCGCGGTTTATGTCGATCAGGAAGGCATTAAGGAGGCGTACTCGGCCGATATCGTGGTCGTCGCAGGCGGAGCTCTAAACTCGGCTCTTCTGCTGTTGCGCTCTGCTTGCGACAAGCATCCGGACGGGCTCGCCAACAGCTCGGGCGTCGTCGGCCGGCGCTACATGCGACACAACAATATGGCTTTCATGGCCATCTCGCGCCAGCGCAATCCGACGAAATTTCAAAAGACGCTGGCCCTGAACGACTTGTATTTCAACGCCCCCGACTTTCCCTACCCGCTGGGTCACATCCAGATGCCCGGCAAATCGCATGGCGAGACGATCACGGCCGAAGCGGATTCCTGGGCCTCATTGATGCCTGCAATGCCCTTCGATGTCATGGCCCACCATGCGGTGGATTTCTGGCTGACCTCCGAAGATCTTGCGGACCCCCACAACCGGATCATGTACGACCGCGACGGCCGGGTCATCCTCGACCTCACCGAGAACAACATGGAGGGTCACGGGCGGCTTCAGGCCAAGCTCAAGGCCATGCTGGCCTCGCTCGGCCTCCATCCTCACCTGGTGTCGCGCTCGCTCTATCTGGGCAAGAATATCCCGATCGGCCGGACGGCGCATCAGGCCGGGACCATCCGTTGGCCGGACCCCAAGACATCCGCACTCGCTCTCAACTGCAGGGCTCACGACCTCGACAACCTCTATGTCGTCGATAGCAGTTTCTTCGTGTCGATCGGCGCCGCGAACCCGTCGCTCACCATCATCGCCAATGCGCTGCGCGTCGGCGATCATCTCCTAGAACGGCTCAGGAGAGGCTCATGACCGTTAGCTTCGCAGTCACGCTCGCGCTCCGCTATCTGCTGGTCGTGCTCTTTCTGCCTTTCAGTGCCCTCGACAAGATCCTCAACTTCAGCGGCGCGGTCGCTCAGGCAAGAGAGGCGATTCCGTCGGACTCAGCCGCCAGGCTCGCGATCGTTTCGGCCCTCTGCATCGAGATCGTCATGCCGCTTGGTATCCTGACGGGCATGGCCGACCGTCTCGCCGCCTTGATTATGGCGGGCTACTGCTGGATCACGGCGTTGCTGTGGAAGCAATTCTGGAAGCCGGGTGACTTCTGGTGTGCGGGGAGCAGCCGGGCGCGCGAGCTGTTCTGGGACTTCCTCAAGAACCTTTCCCTCGCCGGCGGGTTCCTGCTCATCACCTTCGGCACGGACGCCCCACAGGTAAGAGCTTTGCTGTCGCATTGGCAACTCTCCTCGCATCCGTATTCGGCTCACCAAGTGCTGCACTGAGGCCCGGCCATGCAGAAACCGCGGATTCCGTACTGGCATCTATGGACCGATGGAGACGGCATCAGCCATCAGACCAGATGCTTACTGACGGAGTTCGAGCTGCAAACGATCTGCAAGCCGGCGCAGCCGCAGTGGCAGGGTCACCGGACCAGAGCCGAGGTGACCGTGATGATGACGGTGCTTCCGGTCGGCTGGACCGGTGAGTGGCATGAGAATCCAAAGCCTCAATGGATCCTTCCTTTGTCCGGCCGCTGGTTCGTCGAGTCGATGGACGGCGAGCGCGTCGAAATGGGGCCCGGCGAGCTGTCGTTTGGAGGCGACCAGAACGCGAGGGAAGCGGGCGGCCGAAAAGGCCATTTCTCTGGCGTGGTCGGTGACGAGCCCGCCGTGCTCATGCTGATTCAATTCGAGACCGCGCCGGGGGGCCGTCACCGTGCCTGTTCCGGTAGGGAAACGGAGGCAGCATGGACGCGTTCGAGATCAAGGACAGGCGGTTTGCCACATACATCCTCGCCAACGCGTCGGTCGAGGAACTTGCGACCGGCTTCCGCTGGCTCGAAGGGCCGGTTTGGTTTGGCGACGCCAATTGTCTGCTGTTCCAGGACTTGCCGCGCAACCGCACGATGCGCTGGAGCGAGGAGACAGGCGTGTCGGTCTATCGTTATCCGACCGATTATGCCAACGGACAAACCCGCGATCGGCAAGGACGCCTCATCGCCTGCTCGCATCGCGCGCGGTGTTTGTATCGCACTGAGTTGGACGGAGAGGTCACGACACTCGTGTCACACCACGCCGGCAAGCGGCTCAATTCGCCCAACGATGTGGTCGCAAAGTCGGACGGCACCATCTGGTTTACCGATCCGGTCTACGGGATCTCCAATGATTACGAGGGTGGTCGGCAGGTCTCGGAACAACCGCCCGGACTCTATCGATATGCCCCCGACAGCGGCGAGCTCGCGTTGGTGGCCGGCGACTTCGACGGACCTAACGGCCTCGCCTTCTCGCCTGACGAGCGGCGGCTCTACGTCTCCGAGACCGGCGACCAGGCAACGGAGAACCCACGCCAATACATCCGCATGTTCGAGCTGTCGCCGGACGGCGCAAAGCTTTCCGGCGGCGAAATCTTCCACAAGATCGAACCGGGCTATTGCGATGGGCTGCGGGTCGACGAGGAGGGCAACCTCTGGAGCAGTGCCGGCGATGGCGTGCATTGCATCGATCCGGGCGGGCATCTGCTCGGAAAAGTGCTGCTGCCCTATCGTGTTTCCAACCTGGCTTTCGGCGGGCAGGTGAAGAACAGGCTGTTCATCCTGGCATCGCACACGCTGTACGCCGTCTTCCTGAACCGTCGCGGTGCCCAATGGCCGTGACTCGGATCGGCCGTATCAGCTTCACGACCGCCGACGTCGACCGGCTCGGGGCGTTCTATCGAGATCGAGCACCACGGGGGGCGCATCCTTTGCGCGACTGACTGGCGTCGAGGCGCAAGCCCGCGCGGTTCCGCTCCGACTTGGCGAAGAGACGATCGAGCTCCTCGCATTCACCGAGTCTGGCACGCCATACCCGGCCGATATCGGTTGCGACGACTTGCGATTCCCGCAGATTGCCATTGTCGTCGCCGATATGGAGAGCGCCTATCTGCGACTGCGCGCATGTCTGGGGTGGACCGCGATCACCAGGCCGGCGCCGCAACGACTACCCGCGACTTCAGGAGGTGTCACCGCATTCAGGTTTCGTGATCCGCAGGGGCAGCTCGAACTGCTCGCGTTTGCGCCCAATAACGTGCCGTCGCGCTCGCGGGAGGCCCCGCATCGAGACGGTCGTTGCCTTGGGATCGATCATTCCGCCACGTTTCCCGCACGACGGCAAGTGTCGCGTTCTACCAGCAGGTGCTGGGATTTTCCGTCGCCGGGCGCTCGCTCAATCGCGGCGGGGAGAGGAACAGCTTGATGCCGTGCCGGGTGCCGTCGTTGAGACGACCGCGCTTTGTTCGGGGGCGGAAAGGCCGCCTCATCGACGATCTGCCAGCCCTGGAGAACAGACTTGCTGAAGCCGGTGTCCGCTTCATCTCGCCTGGCATCGTGGCGGTCCGAGACAATCGGCCGGCTTTGCTGATCCGTGAGCTGGACGGACACGTGTTGCTCCTGCTGGGGCGCTAAGCGGCGACGCAGCCGCGCCCTCGAGCTGAAGGCCACTCCGCCTGGACTTTGGGATCAGCCCCTGTGCGTGTGCCCGCGAGCAATGCCCCAGGTGCTGGTGAACGATGAACCTGGCTCCAGCACGATCAGAGCGTCCCGGGTCCGAAAT
>JASHRR010000767.1 GCA_030037185.1 Xanthobacteraceae bacterium
GGTCAACACCCAGGCCGAACCTAGCTCGGTGTCAGGACGGCGCGCGAAGGATCGGCAAACGGGGCTTCATGCCTCCGTTTTTCGCGATGGTGACGACCCGGTGGCGACCCGACCACTCTTGCGGTCTCGGTTCGAGCCCTCTTAAAATCGAGTTTTACCTAATGAATTCAATATGGTGCCCAGGGGCGGAATCGAACCACCGACACCGTGATTTTCAGTCACGTGCTCTACCAACTGAGCTACCTGGGCGCGGGCTCGCGGTCCTAAAGACGGCGAGGAAAGCGTGGGCCTTATAAAGGCTCAGTGAGATGGTGTCCAGAACGGCTGCCGGCTAGAATGCGGCTGAACCTTTTCCATCGTTTGGACGGTCCCAGGTCCAGCAGCCGATTCAACCGCCGTCTGCTGCTCCATGGGGCCAGCGGGGCTGGTGAGCGGTCGGCGGCGATACACCTCTTCCGCCCTGGCGGACACGGAGGTAGCAGAGGATGGTCGAGGAAGCCGCCGGTAATTCAGTCATTTATTGAACGATCGCTGGAGGCGAGCGCCCTTAGTGCGCGTGGTGCCCACGGTTGTCGTTCAACTTCATTGAGCGCTCGGACATATTGGAGGCGACAGCATCTGCCGGTCGCATCATTATGGCGGCTGTTGCTCGCTACTCGCCGGGCGCGCCTCAGCATCATCGTCTTCGGCGGCGGGCAGCGCGTAGGCGCCCGACAGCCAGCGGTGCAGATCCACGTCCGCGCAGCGGCGGGAACAAAAGGGACGAAGGCGCTCCACCTGCGGTTTTCCGCAGATGGCGCAAGGTTTCGTTAGGCCAAGGGAACTCATGTGGCGAATCTAAGGTTCGCCTAAGCCGGCCGCGAGAGGAGACATCCAAAGCGGACCACGTTTTTCGTGCACATGTTTCCTGAGCGGGCGCGTAGGACGATTATGGGCACCGTCCTGCCCGCAGACGGTGAGAGCGGAAAAATGACCCAAGATAGCGAAAAGAAAGTCTTGCGGGTCCTGCAGCTCAAGTTCACGCTGCCGACCCCAGACCCCAGTCAGTTCATAGGGCTCATCAAAGCGACTGCTCCCTATTACGAAATGTTCGGCAGCAGGCAGGTGCGCGTTCTCCAGAATGTCGACAACCCGTCGCAGTTCGTGCAAATCATCGACTACGAGGTTCACCAGTCACTCGAGACCAGCCGTCAGCAGATCGCTGCTGATCCCCGGTTGCAGGCCTTTTTGCAGGCTTGGCGGCAGATGTTTCCCGGCTCGGTCGAGATCGACGTTTTCCGCGAGGTGGATGCATAAAGCTGCCTTGCGGGTGGTGTCACTGCCCTCAGGTAAGGCCGCAGACCATGATGCGAGCCGCAATAGTCCACCCCACCCGATTACGAGGAGTCGAGCCAGCCGAGGTGGATCGGAAATCCTTCGCCGGCGAGCAATGCGGTGGTTTCGTAGAGCGGCAGGCCGACCACATTTGTGTAGGAGCCGACCAACTTGATGATGAACGTGCCGGCGAGACCCTGGGCCGCATAGCCGCCGGCCTTGCCGCGCCACTCGCCGGAGCCGAGATAGCTTTCGATGTCCTCCGAGGACAGTCGCTTGAATCGCACGCGCGTCTCCACCACCCGTTGGCGATACCTGCGCTTGGGGGTGATGAGGCACAGCGCCGTATAGACGCGGTGATTGCGGCCCGACAGCAGCCTCAGGCACTGCGCCGCTTCGTCGATCAGCTCAGGCTTCGGCAGGATGCGGCGGCCAACCGCCACGACGGTATCGGCGGCGAGGATAAAAGCGCCATAGACGTCCTCGTCGTCGCCCATCCCGGTCAGCGCCGTCTTTGCCTTGCCGTAGGCCAGCCTATTGGCGTATACACGCGGCAGCTCACCCTTAAGTGGTGTCTCGTCGATTTCGGCGGGACGCAGCGCATCGGGCTCGATGCCGGCCTGGTTGATCAAGGCGACGCGGCGCGGGGAACCCGAGGCAAGGACGAATTTAGGCCGGCCCAACATGGAAAAGCTCCCGTTGCGCCCGCAGCGGCCAACGGGCGGGGAGCCGTTGTCCGCTCCTACCTGACCCCCGCTTGCTCGCGAGGATAGAGAGGGGCCGGGCGCGCCGCAATCGCGGCGCACGCTAGCCGAAACAACCCCGAGACACAACCGCCAGAGCGCATGATCGGGCGATGACACGGATTGCCTATTCATTGCCGAGTGACGGAGCGCCGAAGCGATCCCTGACGCGGCTCAAGAGCTGGTCGCGAACGGCCCGGTACGCATTAAGCCGTTGCTCGCGGCTGCCCTCCTGGATCGTCGGATCGGGGGTCGGCCAGTATTCGACCTCGGCAGCAACCCTGCGGGTGAGCTCGAGGGCCTTATGGTGAGCTTCCGGGGTGAGCGTGACGATAAGGTCGAAGTTGAGGCCTTCCCAGTCTTCAAGCTCATCGAACGTCATCGGACGATGCTTTGTGATATCAAGGCCGATCTCCTTCATGACAGCGACCGCGAACGCATCGAGCTCGCCGCGGCGCACGCCCGCCGAACCGGCATAACACGTGCGCCCGAACATCTGCCGGAATAACGCGGCCGCCATGGGCGAGCGCACCGAATTGAACCCGCAGGCGAAAAGCACGGCCTGGGGGCGCAGCGGACCCGGCATGCCTCATCCCTTCCAATGAAGCACGGTGATCAGCGTGAACAACCGCCGTGCAGTATCGAAGTCGAGGCCGACCTTATGCTTCAGCCGCTCGATGAGAATCTCCGAGCCTTCGTCGTGCAGCCCCCGCCGCCCCATGTCGATCGCCTCGATCTGACTTGGCGTTGCGGTCCGGATCGCCTGGTAATAGCTCTCGCAAACCAGGAAATAGTCCTTCACGAGGCGACGAAATGGCGTCAGCGATAGATGATGGGCGACAACGGGGCGGTCGTCCTCAGTGCGGATATCGAAGATCAACCGGTTGCCCGCAAGTTGGAG
>JASHRR010000768.1 GCA_030037185.1 Xanthobacteraceae bacterium
CTTGAGATGTTGAAGTTGCACTCTACATGGGCCGCAATCCGGCAATCATGATACGTAGCCGATATCACTTGGCGGGAGTAACCGATCAGCATTCTTTGCCGCGTACTTTGCGCGGCCTGAGCCGAAAATAATGGCGAGGAGTCATGGGGGCTCCATGAGATGCGCCCCTTGGCTTCCCGAGAAAAATGGTAGAAATACATTACAGAGATCCGTCGCTAGCATTAACTATCCGAGAGCTTGCTACAAGCTGTGTACGATAACGTACAGCCTTAGATGACCTCAACTACATCCCTCGCGTCGATCGGCGAGGTGCGTCCGCTCCTAAACGGCAGCCGAATCGTCGGGTGCCTGGCAATCGAGTCCGCCGTCCATTCTGAGAAAAAGGGATGCTGGGGAAAGAGCGTGGGTCGAACGTTGACGACGGGCAATCCGGACCAGTTGAGCACTTACTCGCAAAGCCACTGCTGCCGCTGTTGAGAGAGTCCGTCATCTTGGTAAGACTCAAGCGCCAAACCGTGTGATTTGAGAGATGTTGACCAACACCTCCAGATCAGGGCGCTCGCCGGCCACTGCAGCCGTGGTGACCGTCGCCTCCAAATAGCTCGCAGACACACTCATGCCAAAGTACAACGACATCGACACCATTCGCTCGTAAAGCGTCTGTGCGCTCGTCTTCGCGCACAACCAACGCGCGGACCGCCTGGTTGCGGCGGCGAAGTATGTCTACGGTCGCACTGCCCACCGTCGACGTGTCCCGGCAAAGCTGTGACGACAACACGATTGTCGAATCCATTGTGGCGCTTCTTCCGCTGGTCGAACGCGCCGAGGTGAAGATGAGCGCGACGTGCAAAACCGTTGGGCCTGCCACTCAATCTTCGGCACCCGCCCCAAAACCAATGTCAACGCAAGAGGCTTTGTGCCATTCGCAGGAGCCGGCGCGGAAGCTTCGTCTGGCGACCCCCAGCGGGGTTTTGCGCGTAATGGCAGCTTGTCCCGTGCTTGGCATCAGTAATACCGCGGAATTGGACCGAGCTGAGGCGTCGCACGGTCGGAGAGGTCCAGAAAGACCTCGTCGATATAGCACCATCCCCATCCTTCTGGTGGATCGTAGCCCTCGATGATCGGGTGTCTGGTCGCATGGAAATGCTTGGTAGCGTGGCGATTCGGCGAGTCGTCACAACAGCCAACGTGGCCGCATGTCCGGCATAGCCGCAAGTGCACCCACTTCGAGCCGGTTTTCAAGCACTCCTCGCAGCCACGAGCACTTGGTCTGACATCCTGGATCCCCTTTTCGTGACTGCATTTAGTGGACATGGCTACCTCAGTCTGAATTAGTAGGCCCAGATCACATGCATAGCTCGGGTCATACCGAAGTTCACCCAAATGGTCTCCGCAACCGCGTCGAATCCAGAACTTGGCGCGCGGTTGCGGCGCCGCCCCCCGAGATCGGGAAACATGACCTCCATCAACATGGCGACCGACTGGCGCCATGTATGTGGTTCAACTCGGAGCCGCGTAATGCTAGACCATTCAAAGGTCAGCGTGACGTTGCCCGTCAAGCGGTCGGTCCGCGTTGGCCAGCAAGGTGTGGAGCGCTGCCCCTGGGCGCCTTCGCCGACTGCCGCGACAATTCGCTTCACGGAACCGGATCGGACGTCGGCGACCGCGAGCGCCGAGGCACGCTCGTCTCCGACAGCCGACTTGCGCCGTCTGCCTCCTTGGCCGGTTAGCACGAAGGCTTTGGGGTCGAGGGCGAGGCCAGACCCCGAAAGCCAATTGGCGTGCATTATTGGCTTCGCCGCCGGAGGCGAAGCTGTCCGCCGGGCCGGAGGTGGCGCTGGTCAACGCGGGCAACCGGTCCGGCCGTTGCGCAAGGCCGCCGAGCACACAATTCCACGCTTCCTGCGCTGGATAGGGCGCATCGTCAAGTCCTTTAGCTCCAAAATGCAGGAATTTCCTGCGCCATGCTGGCTACGTTCGAACGTGACCGCAATCCGCTTCTAAATGGAAATCCCCTCAAGCGCCGATTCGCCTGACCGCGGCTTTTCTTCGCGTGCGCGAGGCCTCTTTCATCCGGCGCGTGCCACGGATCGGGTCGCGCGATGGAGGCATTTGGTCGTCGATCGATGCCCGAACTGACACCACAAATCCTCAGCTGGGGCGCCGGGAGCCACAGTGTCAGATTTGAGCGGAAGGTAAGGTGAACCGTGACCGGCTCGCGGCCGCGCGCGAGCTTCTCGATAGGGCTTCGGCCGTGCGGTCCAAGCTGTCGACGTGATTATGCTCAGCAGGAAACTCACGGAGCTGTCCACCGACGAGTTGCAACGCGCGCTTGGTGTCGTCGGGCGCCGTCGACGCCGGCCGGGCGGCCGAGGAGGCCGCACACTGATGAACCCGATTACCAAGCCTTCAAAGATTTGGTCGCCCGCGAACTCGCGCGGCGCGCCCACCGGCTTGCGGCCGATAAACGGGTTGTCATCCGGCACATTTTCGTCGAGGCGATCTATTAGGGGAACGCGAGCGCTGTTCGCGCGGGTCGGAGGAAAACGGCGTCGAGCTGGGACGACCCGAGGTTTCGTGCCGCCGTGGTCGGTTCTCATGGCGATTGCAACGGCATCGCCGGTGGCCCGTTGCCCCCGCCAGCCCTGCCAACGAGCCGGCGCAGCCGCTGCCCGACGAGCCCCGCTGGGCGCGACGACGCCGCGATCAAGCGCGCTCGCGAGCGCATCGCGACGCTCCGAACTCGGGCGCACTGGCGGGCCGAGCCTGTGGCCCGTCTGCGGGTGAGAATTGCGGATTGCAAGGCAAACCCGCAAAGCCACCGTCGTGCCAGCTAAGTCCAGACGAAAAGGTTTGAGGTTTGCGCTGGAAACGGTTCACCTACTTCAGGACGCCGGGTTCGCGGCGGGTCGCCGAAACCGCCCTGCGTTTGGTGCCTTTGCCGAGGAAGACGCAGCACTGTTGTCGAGCGCGCGCGGTCCCGGATTTCGGCACTGCCGGACCGGCGGTAACGCGCTGTCGGATTGCTTCCAGGAATCGCGCCTACTGGAAGCAATCGCGGCCCAGCGCGGTCTCAAACCCGGCTAACTCCTGACTCTCTCCAGCGCCCTCCGCAAACTCTCGGCGCTCCGTTCCAGCGCGCTTCCTTCCTCCGCCGAGAGAACCGGCTGCATCACCGCCATGATGCCCGCTGAACCAACAACGCTCGCCAGCGACAACGTAACGCCGAACTCGCGTTGATAGCTCCCGATCGGGATTACCGCGTGTTCGTCACGCAGCACCATCTCTGCGATCCGTGTCGACACGATCCCGATGCCATACTGGCTCGCATCGTGCCCCTCAATGATCGTGATGTTGGCGTAGCGAACATCACTTTCGATCTGTGTGCGCAGGTCGTCGAGCTTCTCGCCTCGCTGCTTCGCAAGCGAGGTCACCGAAACACCGCCGACGCGGGCTGACGACCATAAGAACACCTGTGAGGTGCCATGGTCTCCGATCACCTGCGCCTCGACATCCGCCGGGCTAACGCTAAAGTGCCTGCCGAGATGAACACGAAATCGCAAGCTGTCCAGGAATGTGCCGGTACTCAATACGCGACCGTGACCGGCGGCCTCGCGCGCGATATCGGCAAGCGGATCGGGGGGGTCGGTGACGGCGACCAGCACCGCCTTCGGTGCAGCCCGCACGATCTTCGGCACGATCTCCCTATAGATCGCAGCGTTCTGATCGAGGAGCTTCATCCGGCCCTCGCGATCGCTGCGATCGATCGCGCCGCCGGTCTTCTCGTTGACGCCTGACGTGATCAGGACGAGCCCGGCACCCTCAAGCCCATCGTAGTCGGCATCCCTGACTTCAACCCTGTCGCACAGCGGTGTACCGTAGCGAATGTCAGTCGCCACCGCCTCTGCCGTCTTACGGGTGCGGTTGACGAGCACGATCTCGCGCGCGCTGCCGCGGGTCACCGCAGCGAGCGCAATGGCGCATCCAACCTGGCCGGTCCCGACGATGCCAAGCTTCATTTGTCTTCTCCGCTGTCAATTTCCAAATCAGCGCCGATCCCGCCAGTTTGTTCCCTCCGGCTATGCGGCGCTCGCTCCTCGATACGGCTCTGCTGCAGCCGTCGCACGGATCACCCGATCTGGCGAATGAGAAAATCGATGAACAGTCGCACCTTCACTGCGAGGTGTCTTGTTGGCGGGTAGAGCGCGTACAACGAGAGCGCAGGCGGATGATAGTCAGCAAGGATGCTCCGCAGTGCGCCGTTCTTTAATTCCTTCTCGGCAATGAACACGGGCACCACCGCGATGCCGCATCCCCGCGCAGCCGCATCGCGAAGCACCTCCGCATTGTTGGCGCACAACGTCCATTTCGGTGCAATCCAGTGGTCACCATCGACTCCGGTCAGCTTCCACTGGTTGCCGGTTGAGAGGTATCCGTAAGTGAGGCAATTGTGATGGCGCAGGTCGTTGGGATGGGCCGGAATTCCATGGCGGTCGAGATAGTCCGGCGAAGCGCACAGGACCCGCTCAATGCGAATGATTTTGCGGGCGATCAGGCTTGACGATTCGAGCTCCGCGATCCGCAGCGTGACATCGAGTCCCTCCTGCGTAGGGTCGACCTGTTCGTCGCTCAGGACAAGTTGGATCTGCAATTCAGGGTGGAGTGCCATGAAGTCGGCGATCACTGGACCGAGCTTGATGGTGCCGAACGACATCGGCGCATTTACACGGAGAAGGCCGCGCGGCGTCGACTGCAGCTGAGCGACTGACCGGTCAGCGGCGTCGAGATCGGCCAGGATCGCAAGGACCCGCTCGTAGTAGGATTGTCCATTCTCGGTCGGACTGGCCCGGCGTGTGGTCCGATTGATCAGGTGAACCCCAAGATCGTTCTCAAGATCCGCCAGATATTTGCTGACGGCGGAGCGTGACAGGCGTAACTGCCGGCCTGCTTCCGAGAAGCTGCCGAGCTCGACGACCTTGGCGAACGCTCTGAGGCTGGCAAGCTTGTCCATGGCACACCCTTTCTACCTTAGGCTGATTGTCCCCAAAACGTAGACAGTGATGCCACAACTTAAGCATTGTCTTTGGCTGTCTCTTGTTCCAAATCACCTTGCGAGAGAGCCTCTGAAGCCGGCTTTGCAGGAGCATCCCATGTCGGGCCTTCACCACGTCACGGCAATCGCCGGCAACCCATTGCGAAATCTGGACTTCTACAGGCGCATCCTGGGCCTGCGGCTGGTCAAGCGGACGGTCAATTTCGACGATCCCGGGACCTATCACTTCTATTACGGCGACGAGACCGGTCGGCCGGGCACGATCCTCACATTCTTCCCCTGGGAGCATGCCGGGAAAGGTCGGGGCGGGGTCGGCGAGACCCAACAGACGGCCTTCCGTGTGCCAGCCCATTCGCTCGGTTACTGGACCCATCGCTTCATCGAGAAGGGGGTGGCGCACCAGGCGATGGAGAAACCCTTTGGCGAGAGCGTGCTGCCATTCTCCGATCCTGATGGCATGAGCCTCGCGCTTGTTGGGGCGACTGATGGGACAGGCGAACCGACCTGGAGCGGAAGCGATATTCCCTCCGACTACGCCATCCGTGGCTTTCACGGCGTGACGCTGCTCCTCGATGATGCAGCAAAAACCGGAGCGGTGCTGAGCCATGTGCTGGGGCTGAAAGAGGAAGCACGCGAAGGCTCCGTGATCCGCTATCGCGCGCAATCAACGCTCGCAAGCGTCGTTGACGTTTATGAAGCCACGGGATTCCTGCCGGGACGTCAGGGGCGCGGCTCGGTCCACCACATCGCGTTCCGCGCCAAGGATGATGCCGAGCAGGCGGAGATGGCTCGCAAGCTCACGACACAGCACAACCTGCATCCCACCGCGCAGCGCGACCGCAGCTATTTTCGCTCGGTCTATTTCCGCGAGCCCGGTGGTGTCTTGTTCGAGATCGCAACCGACATTCCGGGCTTTGCAATCGACGAGCCTGTCGACTCGCTGGGCAGCTCACTGAAGCTGCCGGATTTCCTCGAGCCGCGCAGGAGCGCGATCGAGGCAGCGTTGCCGCCGATCGAGGCATTTGCGTGATGTCGGCGCCGGCGTTCATACACCGTTTGGAGGGGGGCACAAGGCCCGGAGAGACACCGCTGCTCCTTCTGTACGGCGCTGGCGGGCACTCATCCCGCTTAGCAGCGCGGTCGCGCCTGACGCGGCGCTGCTTTCGCCGCGCGGCAAGGTGTTAGAGCACGGCATGCCGCGCCTATCATATCCGGAGCGCACGATCCGATCGGGCCCGCGGAGAATGCTGCGAGGCCGCGAGAGACCATTGCAAAGGACGGCACGATCGCGGTGGACGGCGCCTCGCATCTCGCGATGCGCGGTTGAACATAAGGGGGTGCATGCGATCACCAAGGCCACCCCCGAACTCGTCGCCCCCAGCACTGGCCGCTTGGTCGTGCGTCGCGCAAATGGTCGGGCACTTAACCTGCCTTGAGAGGCTTTGTCCCAAATTAAACTGGTAGTTGGTAAGCGTTTATGCCCGCATCGACCCGAGACTCCGGCCTTCTTCTCTCCCCGGAAATGTATTTCTGCGCGCGACATCAACTCGACCGCGCGGGACATCTTATCTTGCGAAAATATGATCGGCCTGGGTTGGAATTGGCCGAGTACCGCAGGGACCGTGCTGATTTCGGCTTCACGACAAGAAATCCTGTGTCTGACGCCTATATGGCGGTTGTGAAGCTCAACTCGTTTCACGCACACAACATGTGGTGCGATGAGCGCCATATTACGAGCCCGCGCGCCCAAAGCGGAGCATTCGCCTTGTTCGACTTGCGGCATTCCTGGTGCGTTGAACTCATTCAGCCGTTTCACACAGTGAATTTCTTCGTGGCTCAAGCCGCGCTTGACGAACTTACAGACGGGATTCCTGCTCCGCGAATCGATGCCGTTCGCTTCGACCTGACCAACGAGCAACGTGACGATGTAATGTTTCATCTGGCGCTCGCGTTGTTGCCTGCTTTGAATAAGCCATGGGAGACAAACAAGCTGTTTGCGGACTATGTCACGTCCGCGGTAGGCGTTCATCTGGCACAGACATATGGCGGCCTAAAACCTTGGGCAACG
>JASHRR010000769.1 GCA_030037185.1 Xanthobacteraceae bacterium
GCGGGCTCAAGTGCGATCGAGGCGCCGCGGCGGCGGAAGCGCTTCAAGGTCGCCTCCTCCTCGTCGATCAGCGCGACCACGATGTCGCCGGTATCGGCGCCGTCGCTTTTCTTGATCACGGCAATGTCGCCATCCAGGATGCCGGCATCGATCATCGAATCGCCCCGCACCTCCAGAGCGAAATGCTCGCCCGCGGAGAGCAGGTCCGCCGGCATGTTGATCACATTGCTCTTGTTCTGGATCGCTTCGATAGGCGTGCCGGCAGCAATGCGTCCCATCACCGGGACGGCAACCGGCCGGGTGTGATCCTCGTCCGGGGACGGGGCGCGGACCCGTCCGAGATTGCCTTCGATGACATTCGGCACAAAGCCGCGCGATCGCCCATTGGTGACGCCATGGCTGACCGATTCGGGCAGCTTGATCACCTCAATGGCGCGCGCCCGGTTCGGCAGGCGGCGGATAAAGCCGCGTTCCTCCAGCGCCGTAATCAGGCGATGGATACCCGATTTTGAGCGCAAATCGAGAGCCTCCTTCATTTCGTCGAAGGAGGGCGGCACTCCTGCTTCCTTCAATCGCTCGTGGATGAAGCGCAAGAGCTCGTATTGTTTGCGCGTCAGCATTTCTCAAGCCCTCCCCCGGTTTTTCCGATCGCCACAGGCGGCCAAAAACAAATCATGAACGGACAGTATCCGTTCCATATGTGTTCTGCAACCATTTAATTTGGGGTGAACAACCCGACCGGATGTCAAAATTCAAGATTGATGATGTCGCAAGGTGCGCCCGGTTCCGCCGCCGTGGCAAAAGGCTCGCGAATGACCAGGCAGTCGGCGCGGGCGAGCGTGACCTGCAGAGAGCTGTCCTGCCTGGGAAAGGGGTCAACCACCTTCGTGCCGTCCGGCGTGGTTGCGAGGGTGGCCCGCATATATTCGGCCCGCCCATCATTAGCGCCGACCGCGCGGCCGAGCACCGCACGTGCGGTAGGCGGCGAGATATCCTTGCGTCCAGCGAGCTTGCGCAGCAATGGCACCACAAACAGCATTGCGCAAACGAAAGACGACACGCTGTTGCCGGGCAGCCCCAGCACGCTCATCCCTTCCAGTCGTCCATGCATAAGGGGTTTGCCGGGACGCATTGCCACATTCCAGAACGACAACGCCACGCCCTCCGACACAAACGCCTGCTGGACGAAGTCATAATCCCCGACCGAGGCCCCCCCCGTCGTGACCAGCACGTCGGCGCCGGCAGCCCGGGCGCGCCGCACCGCCGCGACCGTCGCGTCGAGACGGTCCGGCGCGACCCCGAGATCGAGCGCTTCGCTACCTTCGCGGTTGCCGATTGCCATCAGGGCAAGGCTGTTGGAAGAAACGATCTGGCCCGGCCCAGGGGGGGTGCCGGGCGCCACCAGCTCGTCTCCGGTGGCGAGCACCGCCATGCGCGGGCGGCGGTGGACGGGCACGGTCGCGTGGTTCATCGCGCCGGCAAGCGCGATGTCGCGTGCGGTAAGAGGACGCCCCGCGGCAAGCAGTGCTGCGCCAGTGGTGAAATCGAATCCTTTCGGGCGAACGTAGCGGCCCTTGCTTTCCGCCCGTTTGACGGCGACCACGTTACCTTCGCGCGTGGTGATCTCCTGGATGATCACGGTGTCGGCGCCGCGCGGCATCACCCCGCCGGTAAAGATCCGCGCCGCCTCGCCGGGGCCGATCTCGCGATCGAACGGGCGTCCCGCCGCGACCTCGCCGACCACGGTGAGACGCACCGGCCCCGTCGTCACGTCGGCCGCGCGCACCGCATAGCCGTCCATGGCCGAGACGTCGGCCGGCGGCTGAGTGCGCAGCGCTAGGAGATCGCTGGCGAGCACGCGGCCGCACGCGTCGACGAGAGCGGCAGGCTCGGCCGGCAACGGCGTCACGTCCGCTAGCACGAGCGCCAGAGCTTCGGCAACCGACAGCAAAGCCACGGGCTAGGCTCCCTCAGCCCGGTAACGGCCGGATTTCCCGCCGCTTTTCTCGATGAGCCGGATGGTCTCGATGGCAACGCCGCGCTCGACCGCCTTAACCATGTCGTAGACCGTGAGGCATGCGACCGACACGGCGGTCAGCGCCTCCATCTCGACGCCGGTCTGTCCAGTGACCTTGACGGTGGCGCGCACCGCAAGCCCGTCGCGTTCCGGCGCGATGTCGATCTCGACCTTGCTGATCGCGAGCGGATGACAAAGCGGGATCAGTTCATGGGTCTTTTTAGCCGCCATGATGCCGGCGATGCGGGCCGCGCCGAGCACGTCGCCTTTCTTGGCGTTGCCGGAGCGGACAAGATCGAGGGTGGCAGGGCTCATGCGCACGAAGCCGGCTGCCACCGCGACGCGTTCGGTCGCGGGCTTTGACGATACGTCGACCATGCGGGCGCTGCCGCCGCGATCGATATGGGTGAGCGCCTTCGCCACGGCTCAGCGCGCCACCTTAGTGCGCCCCGGCTCGCGGGCAAGCAGCCCCCGCGTCGCCGCTTCAACATCGGCCTGCCGCATCAGGCTTTCGCCGACCAGGAATGTCGAAATGCCGGCGGCTGCCAGTCGTGCCACATCGGCCGGCGTGAAGATGCCGCTTTCGCCCACCACCACCCGATCACGCGCGGCCATCGGGACGAGACGCTCGGCGACGCCAAGCGAAGTGACGAATGTCTTCAGGTCACGGTTGTTGATGCCGATGAGTCGCGATGCCAGGCGCGAGGCGCGCGCCATTTCGGCTTCGTCATGAATTTCGAGAAGCGCGTCCATGCCGAGCGCGAAGGTTTCGGCCTCGATCTCCCGCGCGGCGCCGTCATCGAGCGCCGCCATGATGATGAGGATGCAGTCGGCGCCAAGCGCGCGTGCCTCCGCCACCTGATAGGGGTCGTACATGAAATCCTTGCGCAGGACCGGGAGCCGTGTGGCGTCGCGCGCCGCGGTCAAATGCTCCGGCGCGCCTTGGAACGAGGGCGCGTCGGTTAAGACCGAGAGGCAGGCGGCGCCGCCCGCTTCGTAGGCCCGCGCCAGCGCCGCCGGATCGAAGTCGGCGCGGATCAGGCCCTTGGACGGACTCGCCTTCTTGATCTCGGCGATGAGGGCATATTCGCCTGCGCCGATCTGCCGTTCGATTGCGGCCAGAAAGCCGCGGGGCGGCGAGGCGGCCTTGGCGGCGGCCTCGATCGCACTGCGCGAACGCGCGCGCTTCGCCGCAGCGATCTCTTCGCGCTTGTAAGCCTCGATGCGGGCGAGAATGTCGGCCATAAGTTTGGATAGCGGCGTAAGCGGTGTGAGTCCATCACAACGTTGGAGGGGGCGCCCAAGCGGCGTCCTCAACGGTGCCCTGAAAGAGCGACGTGGTTGCCCCGGCTTCTCCCCAGCCATCGCCGACGGATCGGTCACCTTCCAATCAGGGCGCGAGGAACTTGCGAGACCACATGGTCCATTTGGCCGACACCCGATCCGCAGGTGTTGCGATCCGTCCTGGATCACGATATATATCACGAGGTATCTATCATACGCGTCGTCAATCAATGTTGGACGTCAAAACGGCCAAGATCTTCAAGCATGGACGCAGTCAAGCGGTGCGTTTGCCGAAGGAGTTTCGTCTGCCCGGCACTGAAGTGCGGGTGCGCCGGGTCGGTCGTGGCGTGCTTTTGGAGCCAATCGACGAGCCTTTCGACGTAAAGGCGTGGTTCGATAAGCTCGACCAATATCTTGGCGAGCCATTCATGCCCGAGGGTCGAAAGCAGCCGTTGATGCCGCCAACCCGCACTGGCTTCGACGAATGATTTGCCTCGATACCAACGCCGTAATAGCTGTGCTTGACCGTCCGGGCTCGCAGGTGAGAATGCGGATCGATGCGGCGATCGGGTCTCGCACCAACCTGGCGATTTCTTCCATCGTTCTGTTCGAGCTATGGTACCGCGCAGCAAACAGCGCCCGGCCTGAGCTCAACGCACAGCGCATTGCCGACTTTCTGGCGGGGCCGATCGAGGTTTTGGCCTTCGAGTCCGAGGACGCCCAGGAAGCGGGCGATGTCCGCGCAGCGCTGGAGCGTTCGGGAAGTCCGATCGGTGCCTACGACGTATTCGTTGCCGCACAGGCACGGCGGCGCGGTGCGCTGCTCGCGACAGCGAATGGGCGCGAGTTTGCCCGCGTGCCGAGGCTCAGGATCGAGGATTGGACGAGGCCTGAATAGGAGGAAGTCGCGGGGAGTTTCGCCACTGTCGGTGATGAATGGAGCCAGCCGGCCTCGTGGCCGGCGATGCACATCTTGCACCTCGCTGAAGGTCATGCCGGCGACCTTCAGCCTTGACCCGCCTCTGCCTCTGGCTTTCTCGGCGTCGCGCTCGGCCAGCGGTCACCTCACCGCCGACAGTGCGCCATCAACTCGACGACCGTGCTGCCGAAGCCCCGACGGTCGGGTGGCCGAACGGACATGCTGAACGATCGTAATGCAAGCCCTGTCACAGCGTGAACACATAGACCATCGAGCACGCATTGGCGTATTTCAGGGCGGCTGGCTTGACACCGAGCCAGTGCGGGCCGACCGCAACTGCGATGTATTGTTTGCCGTTGACCGCATAGCTGATCGGCGGCGCCATCACGCCGCAACCGGTGTCGAAACGCCACACCTCCCGCAAGGTCATCCCGTCATAGGCGACGAGCGCACCCTCCCACAGCCCGCTGAAAACAAGATTGCCGCCGGTAGCGAGTACGCCCGACCAGTTCGGCAACTCGGTGCGCACCACCGCCTTGGTCTCGCCGGTCACCGGATCGAGCGCCTTGATGCTGCCGGTGGTCTGCTTGAGGTTATTGTTGCCGCC
>JASHRR010000770.1 GCA_030037185.1 Xanthobacteraceae bacterium
ATCGGCCTGAAAATAAAGGGCGACGATACGTTCATGGCGTCGCAGTCGCGGTGGCGCCGGATGGGGTCCGCTGTGCGGTATCGTGGGATGGCTGCGACGACGCCGGCAGAGGCGCAACGCCGGCCGTTGATGTTTCCGCCGGCCCGCCGCCCGCCTTCCCGGCTTCCCCTGCCGTTGCCTCGCCCGTCTGCGCGGAAGGGTTAGGACGCGGCGTGCCCGGCGCCGGCTCGGAGCGGGCCGAAGGGCTGTTGCGCGGCGGGCCGCGGCGGCGTTCGCTGCCCGCCGGCCGGCGGAGGTCTTCCGGCGTTCCGATGGTGATCTTGGCGCCGTCGGTCAATTGCGAGAATCCGGTCGTCACCACCCGCTCGCCTTCGTCGATGCCGGCGGTAATCACCGCCTCGACATCATCCTGCTGGGCGACCGTCACCGGCCGCACCGTGACAATGTCGCCATCGGTGACGTAGGCAAAAGTGCCGTTGGGGCCACGCTGGACCGCGGCGCTGGGCACCACCACGACCTGCCGCAAGGTATCGACCAGCAGCTTCACGTTGACGAACTGGCCCGGCCAGATTTGCACGTCTTTGTTGGGAAATTCGGCCTTGAGCTTGACGGTGCCGGTGGTCTGATCGACCTGATTGTCGATCACCGTGAGTGTGCCGCGATCCACCACCGTGCGGTTATCGTCGCCGAGGGCCTGGACGCTCAATGGCCCCTGCGCGAATGCCTTGCTGACCTGCGCGAGCCGCTGTTGGGGCAGCAGAAAGATGACGGCGATCGGCCTGATCTGGGTAATCACCACGATCCCGGTGGTGTCGGCGGCGTGCACGATATTGCCGGCATCGATGAGGCGAATCCCGGTGCGGCCGGCCAGCGGCGCCGTGATCTTGGTGTAGGACAGGATCGCTTTGGCGTTGTCGATAGCGCCCTGATCGGCCTGCACTTGCGCTTCAAGCTGGGCCACCAGCGCACGCTGCGTGTCATACTGCTGGCGTGTTGCGGAATTGGTCTGCGTCAGCTGGGCATAGCGTTCAAGATCGAGGCGGGCGTTGGCAAGCCGCGCCTCATCCATTGCCTTCCGGGCGACAGCCTGATCATATTGGGCCTGGTAGACCGACGCGTCGATTTCCGCCAGGACGAAATCCTGATCGACGTCCTGGCCCTCCTTGAAATTCACGCTCTTGAGCTTGCCGTCGACCTGGGCCGTCACCGTCACGGTGTTGAGCGCGCGGCTGGAGCCGACGCCATCGAACCAGACCGGGACATCGGCTTTGTTCGCCACTGCGGCGAGCACAGGCACCGGCGCGTCGCTGCGCAGCGCCCGTCCGCCGCCCTCGCCGGCCTTGATTTGTGCTTGACGGTACTGGGCGAAGGGTGCCGGCAGGTACTGCGGCGCCTTAAACCAGAGATAGCCCGCCGCAGCGGCAAGGATAATCACCATGCCGACGACCCGGCCTCGCCACCGCCGCGTTGTCTGATCTACGTTTGGCGCCGTAGTGAAGGTTTTCTCGAACCGGTCGGTTTTCACGCCGTCTCCTTGGTGGTGGCCGCCGCCCCCCAACCCTGAAGCAACCACAATGCCAAGAAGTGGCACAAAACGCACCCCCCCCGACCGCCGCCGCGCGAGTTTGCGTAACGCGATCAGGCGGGGCGTCGGCATGGCCCCGGACAAGGCCGGCCGCCGTCAAGCTGGCACGCGACCTGCTGTGCGGGCGTCGCCGGGCGCCATAAGGGCTTGAAAAATCATTGTTTGCAGTTCTTGGCTGCGGACAACGAATTGCCAGGCTGCGAAAACTACATAAATAGCGTGCACAATGGCGCAGCTGGGCTTGGCACGATCGTTGCGACCGGGCCCGCGGTAAACGGGGCAAAGCGCCAAATTGCGGCTAGGGATCACCTCATGTCACGCCAGGACACGAACTCGGCATTCGCTCAGACTTCGTTTCTGTACGGCGGCAACGCCGATTACATTGACAAGCTCTACGCGCGCTACGAGGCGGACCCGCAGGCCGTCGATGCGCAGTGGCGGCTGTTTTTTTCCGGCCTCAAAGACACCGCGCGGGATGTCGTCGAGAATGCCCGCGGGCCGTCCTGGCAGCGAACCGACTGGCCGCCGGCTCCCGATGGCGATGTCATTTCGGCGTTCGAGACCGAATGGGGGGAGGTTGAAAGGAGCCTCGGCGACAAGGTGCTGGCCGCCGCCCAGGCGAAAGGTGTTGAAATATCGGCTGGCGCCGTCCAGCAGGCGGCGCGCGACTCCGTCAAGGCGCTGATGCTGATTCGCGCCTTTCGGGCGCGCGGCCACCTGCACGCGAACCTCGATCCGCTCGGCCTGGAACCGGTGAAAGATGCGCCGGAGCTCGATCCGGTCACGTATGGTTTTACCGCTGCGGATTATGATCGCAGGATCTTTCTCGATCGCGTCCTCGGGCTCGAATTCGGCACGCTGCGGGAGATCATGGCCATTCTCGAGCGCACCTACTGCCAGACGCTCGGTGTCGAATTTATGCACATCTCTGATCCCCACCAGAAGGGCTGGATCCAGGAGCGCATCGAAGGTCCAGACAAGGAGATCACTTTCACCCGCGAGGGCAAGCGGGCGATCCTCAACAAGCTGGTGGAGGCGGAAGGGTTCGAGAAGTTCTGCGATGTTAAATTCACCGGCACCAAGCGGTTTGGACTTGACGGCGCGGAAGCCATGATTCCGGCGCTGGAGCAGATCATCAAGCGCGGCGGCGCGCTCGGCGTGAAAGACATCTCCATCGGCATGGCCCATCGCGGCCGGCTCAATGTGCTCGCCCACGTTCTGGCGAAGCCGCATCGTGCCATTTTCCACGAATTCAAGGGCGGCTCCTCGTCGCCCGACGAGGTCGAGGGCTCCGGCGATGTCAAATATCACCTTGGCGCGTCATCGGATCGCGAATTCGATAGCAATAGCGTCCACCTCTCGTTGACGGCAAATCCGTCGCATCTGGAAATCGTCAATCCCGTCGTGCTCGGCAAGACGCGCGCCAAACAGGATCAGCTCGGCGCCACGCCTGAGGATCGGACCTGCGCCATGCCGCTGCTGATATCCGGGGACGCCTCATTCGCCGGTCAGGGGGTGGTTGCGGAGTGTTTCAGCCTTTCCGGGTTGCGCGGGCACCGCACCGGCGGCTCGGTTCATTTCATTGTCAACAACCAGATCGGTTTTACCACCTATCCGCGCTACAGTCGGTCGTCGCCCTATCCGTCGGACGTGGCCAAAATGATCGAGGCGCCGATATTCCACGTCAACGGCGATGATCCGGAGGCCGTCGTATTTGCGGCCAAGATCGGCACCGAATTTCGGCAAAAGTTCCAGAAGCCGGTCGTCATCGACATGTTCTGCTATCGGCGCCACGGCCACAACGAGGGCGACGAGCCGATGTTCACCCAGCCATTGATGTACAAGAGGATTAATTCCCGTCCGACGACGTTGGCGATCTACGCCGAGAAACTGATCGCCGAAGGCGTCATCACCGACGCCGAGGTCGAGAAGATGAAACGCGACTGGCGCACCCGGCTCGACGCTGAGTTGGAGGCAAGCCAGAGCTACAAGGCCAACAAGGCGGACTGGTTGGACGGCCGCTGGGCCGGATTCAAGGTAGCGGAGGTGTCCGACGATCCGCGACGAGGCAATACCGGCGTCGATCTCAACGCGCTCAAGACCATCGGCGCCAAAATTACCAGCGTGCCGCAGACCTTCCATCTCCACCGCACGATCCAGCGGTTTCTCGACGCCCGCCGCAAGGCGATTGAGTCCGGCGGCGGAATTGACTGGGCCACTGCCGAGGCGCTCGCTTTGTGCTCCCTTCTCGTCGAAGGCCATCCGGTTCGCTTGTCCGGCCAGGACTCTGAACGCGGCACCTTCTCCCAGCGGCATTCGGTGCTGATCGATCAGGAAAATGAAAATCGCTATACCCCCTTCAACTATGTGGCTCCCGGGCAGGCACGCTACGAAGTGGTTAATTCGATACTGTCCGAGGAGGCGGTGCTGGGTTTCGAATACGGCTATTCGCTGGCAGAGCCGAATGCGCTCACCTTGTGGGAGGCGCAATTCGGAGATTTTGCAAACGGTGCCCAGGTCATATTCGATCAGTTCATCTCCTCGGGCGAACGCAAATGGTTGCGCATGTCGGGTCTCGTTTGCCTTCTACCGCACGGCTACGAGGGGCAAGGACCGGAGCACTCGTCGGCGCGGCTCGAACGCTTTCTGCAAATGTGCGCCGAAGACAACATGCAGGTTGCCAACTGCACCACGCCGGCGAACTATTTTCACATTTTGCGCCGCCAGCTCAAACGCGAGTTCAGGAAGCCGCTGATCCTGATGACGCCGAAGAGCCTGCTCCGTCACAAGCGTGCCGTCTCGCGTCTTGACGAGATGGGGCCGAGCAGCACGTTCCACCGGCTGCTGTGGGATGACGCTCAACTCCGCAAGGGTGAAAAGACGGTGCTGGCGCCCGATGAGCGGGTCCGGCGCGTCATTGTGTGCTCCGGCAAGGTGTATTTCGATCTCTATGAGGAGCGGGAAAAACGCGGCATCCAGGACATATACCTGCTGCGCGTCGAGCAGCTCTATCCGTTCCCGATGAAGGCCCTGGTCGGGGAACTCGGCCGATTCAAGCAGGCCGAGGTCGTCTGGTGCCAGGAAGAGCCCCGCAATATGGGCGCCTGGCATTTTATCGAGCCCTACCTGGTGTGGGTGCTCAACCAGGCCGGTGGGGCATGCGCGAGGCCGCGCTATGTCGGCCGGCCTTCCTCCGCCGCGACCGCGAGCGGACTGATGTCCAAACATCTGGCGCAGTTGGCGGCGCTTCTCGACGATGCGCTGAGTGAGGGATAAAAAGGTGCTTTGCATTGCCGTCCTACCCTGCAGAGGCCGGGCAATCGCCAGGGGGCGTATGACGTTGCGCTCGCTTCCCCGCCTCTGTCCATCGCCCCTTGAAACCGGGCATCAACGCCCCGACGGCAAGCGAGGACGGGGCGGGCCCCGTCGCTGCGGTGCGGTCGTTTCGCTTTTGCGCCACACGGAGCGCTGCGCTGCCGGCAAGGCCGCCTGATCAGGAATTGCCCTCATGACCGAAATTCGGGTCCCCACGCTTGGTGAATCGGTAACGGAGGCCACGATCGGCAAATGGTTTAAGCGGCGCGGTGACTACGTGGCTGCAGACGAACCGCTGGTCGAGCTCGAGACTGACAAAGTGACGATCGAGGTGCCGGCGCCGGCGGCGGGGACCCTATCGGAGATCGTTGCCAAGGACGGCGAGACGGTTGCGGTCGGAGGGCTGCTCGGACAAATCAACCCGGGCGACGGCGCCCAACCATCCGCAGCCAAGCCGGCAGAGCCCGCGAAAGCCGCTGCTCCGCCAAAGGGGGCTCCTGCTCCGCCGCCGCCACCTGCTCCGCCGCCGCAAGCTGCTCCGCCGCCGCAAGCTCCCAAGGCGGCCGCCGCGATACCGCTTGCTCCCTCGGTGCGCCGCCTCGGCGCGGAATCAGGCATTGCACCCGAATCGGTCACAGGGACCGGGCCGGATGGCCGGGTCACCAAAGGGGATATGTTGGCCGCCATCGAACGCGCCGCGGCAGCGCCGACGGTGATTGCTCAGCCGGCTCAAGCCGTTCAGCTGCGCGCTCCGGCACCCGCCGACGACGCCGCGCGCGAAGAGCGCGTGCGGATGACGAGGCTGCGGCAGACGATCGCGCGGCGT
>JASHRR010000771.1 GCA_030037185.1 Xanthobacteraceae bacterium
AAATTGAACAGCATGGGCTTGAGCAGCGTGGCATGGCAGGACTCCATGAACTGCGCGGCGGCAACCTCGGGGTCTTCGATCACCAGGCGTCCGGCCGCGACCTCCGCCTCAAAATAAGCGCGCAGTTTGGCGACACCGACAACCGGGCCGGCTTCGTAGAACGTCCGGCCGGCAGTCGGCTTGCGATCGGCGATTGCGATCACGGTGCGCAGCGTGGACAGGCGTCCCGGCACGCAGAGCAGCTTGACGTACGCGACGCCCATGCGGGTGAGGGTGCCTGCAATATCCGGGTTGGCCGTATCAAAGTCGAAAACGCCTTCTGCCTGGAACACGCATTCTTTTTCGACAATGGCCTGGAATAGCTCGTCCTTATCCTTGAAGTAAACGTAAAGGGTGCCTTTGGAGACCCCGGCGGCCTTGGCGATTTCGCCCATGCTGGCGGCATCGTATCCGAGGACACTGAATATGGTGCGTGCGCCTTCGACGATCTGACGCCGTTTGGCGCTATCTTCGGTCTCTTCGGCCGGGCGGTCGAGAACGAGCGGGGCGATCATCGCGAATGCTCCTTGACTGAGGCGAGGCAGCCTCATGCTGCCTGCTCACGGCCCGCGGTTCAATATCCCTCAGGCCGTCAATTCAGTTTCAAGATAGCTCATTGCAATTTTTTTTCAATGACTGAACCGTTCGGTCATTGACACCCGTTGTCGCAGGCTATATTACATTGACCGAACGGTTCAGTCATGGGAGCCAATAATGTTGCAGAGCCGAAAAGCCAAGGAGCCTTCTACCTTTACGCTAGTACCGCATACGCAACGGGGGTCCACCGCCGCAAATCCCCCGGTATCATTTCAAAGCGAGGGGCGCGCACCGTTGCCGCATCCTGTAGTTGTGTCATCCCCATATACATCTACCGCCGGTCGATTCGGCCTCAACCGCAAGCTGGTGTTGATGGGCGCAGCGGCAGCCGTGCTGCTCGCAGGGAGCTGGCTCGGCTATGACTATCTGACCGTGGGTCGCTTCGTGGTGACGACCGACGATGCCTATGTGCGCGCTTACAACACCACATTGGGCGCGAAGGTCGCGGGCTACGTCTCGGAATTCCTGGTCGAGGACAATACGAAGGTTCGCGCAGGCGACGTCATCGCCCGCATTGATGACGGCGATTATCGTCTGGCCGCTGACGCGGCGCGCGACAAGATCGCGACCCAGCAGGCGACGATTGAGCGCTTCGACCGGCAGATCGACGCACAGCGCGCAAATATCGAGCAGATGCGGGCGCAACTGTTTTCGGCGCAGGCCGGACAGAAGCGCATGCAATCCGAACTCGAGCGTCAGCAGGCTTTGGCCGGCAAAGAATTCGCCACCAAGCAAACGCTCGAACAATCGACCGCCAACCGCGACCAGGCCGATGCGTCGGTGCGAAGCGCGCAGGCCGGGCTTGATAGCGCCATCGCCAACCTTGACGTCTTGCAGGCACAAAAAAAGGAAGCCGCCCGCAGCCTCGACGAGCTGAAGACAGCGCTCGCCAAAGCCCAGCGCGACCTGTCCTTTGCCGAGGTCCGCGCCCCGGTCGATGGCGTGGTCGCAAACCGCGCCGCACAGGTTGGAGATTTCGTGCAGACCGGCCAACGCATCGCCGCGCTGGTGCCGCTGTCTAATGTGTTCATCGATGCCAATTTCAAGGAAACGCAGCTCGCCCGCGTGCGGCCCGGACAGCCGGTTTCGATCTCGGTCGATGCCCTGCCGGACGAGAAGTTCAGCGGCGTTGTGACGAGCGTGTCGCCGGCTTCAGGCGCGGTGTTCTCCTTGCTCCCGCCGGACAACGCGACCGGCAATTTCACCAAGATCGTGCAGCGTCTCGCCGTGCGCATCCAAGTTCCCCCCGACGTCGCCGAGCGCGCCGCATTGCGACCCGGCATGTCGGTTATCGCCGCAGTTAACACCAGGCCGGCTGCAGCCCCCTCGCCTGCCGCCCAAACGCCGGCTGGCCAAACGCGCACGGCCGCAAACTGAAAAGGGAGGTCGATATGACCGCGCCTTCCGACAATTCGGCAGACCGCATCGACCCTCGCCGGATGATCGCCTTCATGGCGATGTGTTTCGGCATGTTCATGGCGCTGCTCGACACCCAGGTGGTGTCGGCATCGCTGGCGGAGATTCAGGCGGGCCTTGCCGCGTCCAGCGATGAGATTCCATGGGTGCAAACGTCGTATTTGATTGCCGAGGTGGTGGCGATCCCGCTGTCCGGCTTTCTCTCTCGCGCACTTGGCACGCGTACGCTGTTTGCTGTCTCGAGCGTAGGCTTCACCTTGGCAAGCCTGATGTGCGGCATCACCTCCTCGATCAACGGCATGATCGTCTGGCGCGCCGTCCAAGGCTTCATCGGCGGCGGGATGATTCCGACCGTTTTCGCTGCCGCCTTCACGGTCTTTCCAAAATCGCGCCAGAACATGGCATCGCCGATCATCGGATTGATTGCGACGCTGGCCCCCACCGTCGGCCCCACCGTCGGGGGCTATCTTACCAACGCCATGTCGTGGCACTGGCTGTTCTTCATCAATATCATTCCGGGGATCGCCGTTACGGCTGCGGCATTGGCGCTGATCGATTTCGACAAGCCGGATTATTCATTGCTCGATCACTTCGACTGGTGGGGCCTGATCGCCATGGCGGGCTTCCTCGGCGCGTTCGAATATGTGCTGGAGGAGGGCCCCCGATACTATTGGCTCGAGGACGACACGATCGCCTATGCGGCGATAATCTCCGCGCTGTCAGCCGTCGCCTTCTTCTATCGCGCCCTTACGGCGCGCGCCCCGATCGTCGATCTGCGCACCTACGCCAACCGCAACTTTGCGATCGGCAGCATGTTTTCGTTCGTGCTTGGAATCGGGCTTTACGGACTGACCTACCTCTATCCGGTCTATCTGGCGCAGGTGCGCGGCTACAACTCGCTGATGATCGGTGAAACGATGTTTGTGTCGGGGCTTACGATGTTCATCAGTGCGCCGGTCGTCGGGCGACTGGTGGCGAAATTCGACCCGCGCTTCGTGCTGATGAGCGGATTCCTGCTGTTCGCGCTCGGCACCTTCGAGATGCAATATGTGACGAAAGACTGGGATTTCTGGGAGTTGTTGTCGCCGCAGATCTTGCGCGGCGTCGGCTTGATGTGCGCGATGGTCCCGGTCACCAACGCCGCGCTCGGCACGCTGCCGCCCGAGCGGGTGAAGAATGCTTCGGGCCTGTTCAATCTCAGCCGCAATCTCGGCGGCGCGATCGGGCTCGCTGCGATCAACACCATCTTCAATGACCGCATGGACCTGCATTTGGTGCGATTGCACGACGCAGCGAACTGGTCGCGCGGTGCGGCAACCGACATGCTCGCAAATCTGACCTTGCGCTTTCATGACTTTGGCAGCGACGCCCCGGCCATGGCGCTCAAGCAGATGTCCCTGATGGCACGGCTTCAGGCGAGCGTGATGAGTTTTGCCGACATATTCCTGCTGCTGACGATTTTGTTCGTCGCTCTTGCGGCGCTCGGCATCGTCATGAAGCGTCCGGCCGCCTTGGCGGCCGCCGGCGGCGCGCATTAGACGCTGCCGCTGAAATTCAACTCGCGAAGCCTGGTGAAGGCATAACATAAGGAGGGCGCTGTCATGGCCCACGCCGCTAGCTTACCGATCATCACAGCCGAATCGGGTCTTGGCCGGTATCTCGACGAGATTCGCCGGTTCCCGATGCTTGAGCCGCAGGAAGAATTTATGCTGGCCAAGCGCTGGCGCGAGCATGGCGACCGCGCCGCGGCCCACAAGCTCGTTACCAGCCATCTCCGCCTGGTTGCCAAAATCGCCATGGGTTATCGGGGCTATGGCCTTTCGATCGCCGAGGTGATTTCGGAGGGCAATGTCGGCCTGATGCAGGCTGTGAAGCGCTTCGAACCGGAAAAAGGCTTCCGCCTCGCCACCTATGCGATGTGGTGGATCAAGGCCGCCATCCAGGAGTACATTTTGCGCTCATGGTCGCTCGTCAAGATGGGCACCACCGCCAACCAGAAGAAGCTGTTCTTCAACCTGCGCAAGGCCAAAAGCCGGATCTCGGCGCTCGACGAGGGCGATATGCGCCCCGATCAGGTCAAGCTGTTGGCCGAGCGGCTGGGCGTGACGGAACAGGACGTCATCGACATGAATCGGAGGTTTGGTGGCGACACCTCGCTCAACGCTCCGATCCGCCAGGACGGCGACTCCGGCGAGTGGCAGGATTGGCTGATGGACGAGCGTGACAGCCAGGAGGCCATGCTCGCTGCCTCACAGGAACTTGACAATCGCCGGGCGGCTCTTGCCGATGCGCTTGAGGTGCTCAATCGCCGTGAACGGCGCATCTTCGAGGCGCGCCGGCTCGCGGACGAGCCGGTGACGCTTGAGGACCTTGCGGCTGAATTCGCGGTGTCGCGTGAGCGTGTGCGCCAGATCGAGGTGAGAGCTTTCGAGAAAGTCCAGAAGGCCGTGAAGAACCGCGTCGCCGCCATGGAAGCGCCGCCGGCCCGCGCCGCTCGCGCCCGCGCCACTGCGGCGGCGCCGATGGTCGCACATTAGCGCTGGATGCGTTTGCCCGTCATGCCGCCTCGGCCGGCGCCGAGGCGGATCCTCCTCGAAATTTAGCAAATAGGGGCCGAGGCGTCCGTTTGGACAAACGTTCTGTTTGGGTAAGCCGATGAACGGAGAGTCTCTCCTCTCGCCTTCCTCTCTCAGCTGCACCCCGTCGTGTTGCCGCAGGTGTTGCACTTGAGGCATGTGCCGTTGCGCACCAGCGTGAAATTCCCGCACTCCTCGCAGGCCTCGCCCTCGTAGCCCTGCGCTTTGGCCTCGGCACGTTTCTCGGCGGCGAGGGCTTTGGCCCCGGCGCGGGCTTCCGCCCGCGCCGGCGACCACGGCAGGGCTTCCAGTGCACCGGTGGGCGAGGGGGGGCGCTCGGGCTTGAGCGCGGCGGTGCCATCGACATGGCCATGAGCGCGGCCGCCCGCCAGCGACGTGATCTTGGCCGACGGCGTCACCCCGCCTCGGCCCGCTTCCCCCGCCGGGGAAGGCGAAGAAGCGCCGCGCTCGCCGCGGGGCATCACCATCAGCTTGTCCGTTCGCGAGCGGGTGAGCCCGCGCGACACATAGCGCGAGGCCGGTTGCTCAGGCGGGCGGCCCTCGACGACACCCTTGCCGAGCGCATCGAAACTCGTCTCGGCCGGCTCCACATGGGCGAGGTCGAAGCGCGACAGGTAGGACACCGCGAGCTCGCGGAACACATAGTCGAGGATCGAGGTCGCGAACTTGATCGAGTCGTTGCCCTCAACCGGGCCGGACGGCTCGAAGCGGGTGAACGTGAAAGCATCCACATATTCGTCGAGCGGCACGCCGTATTGCAGGCCGAGCGATATCGCGATGGCGAAGTTGTTGATGATCGAGCGCAGCGCCGCGCCTTCCTTGTGCATGTCGATGAAGATCTCGCCAAGCCGGCCGTCGTCGTATTCGCCGGTGCGCAGGTAGACCTTGTGGCCGCCGACCACCGCCTTCTGGGTGTAGCCCTTGCGGCGGTCAGGCAGCTTCTCGCGTTCGCGGATCACCGTGATGCGCTCGACCACTTTTTCGACCACGCGTTCGGCGAGCGCGCTCGTGCGCGCCGCCATCGGCTTTTCCAGGAAGGCCGAGACGCCGTCGTCGTCTTCCTCCTCCTCGTCGGCGACGAGCTGGCTCTGCAACGGCTGCGACAGCTTGGAGCCGTCGCGGTAGAGCGCGTTGGCCTTAAGCGCGAGCTTCCATGACAGCAAGTAGGCCGCCTTGCAGTCCTCGACCGTCGCCTCGTTCGGCATGTTGATGGTCTTGGAGATCGCGCCGGAGACGAAGGGCTGCGCTGCCGCCATCATGCGGATATGGCTCTCGACCGAGAGGAACCGCCGGCCGAGCCGTCCGCACGGATTGGCGCAGTCGAACACCGCGTAGTGTTCGGGCTTGAGGTGCGGTGCGCCCTCCACCGTCATGGCGCCGCACACATAGAGATTGGCGGCGTCGATCTCGCGCCGCGTAAAGCCGAGCGCGGCCAGCATGTCGAAGTTCGGCTTGGCCAGGTCCTCCGCCGCAAGGCCCAGCGCGGTCCGGCAGAAATCCTCGCCCAGCGTCCATTTGTTGAAAGCGAACTTGATGTCGAAAGCGGTCGGCAGCGCTTTTTCGAGCTTCTCGATGATCTCGGGCGTGAAGCCCTTGGCCTTCAGCGCGTTATGGTTGATGGCCGGCGCGTTCGCCATGCTGCCGTGGCCGACCGCATAGGCCTCGATGTCGGCGATTTCGGTTCGCGTGTAGCCGAGCACGCGCAGCGCCTCGGGCACTGCGCGGTTGATGATCTTGAAATAGCCGCCGCCGGCGAGCTTCTTGAACTTCACCAGAGCGAAGTCGGGCTCGATGCCGGTGGTGTCGCAGTCCATCACCAGCCCGATGGTGCCGGTCGGGGCGATCACCGTGGCCTGGGCATTGCGGAAACCGTGCTCGGCGCCGAGCGCCAGCGCACGGTCCCAGACGCGTTTGGCATGCTCCGACAGCCCCTCGAAACGCTCTGCCGCGGCCCGGCAGGCGGCATGGTCGAGCTGCGCCGGCGGCGTCGCCAGCTTCTCGTAGCCGGCCGTCTCACCGTGAGCGGCGCGACGATGGTTGCGGATGACCCGCAGCATGTGCTCGCGATTCTTCTTATAGCCCGGAAAGGCGCCGAGCAGGGCCGCCATTTCGGCCGAGGTCGCGTAAGCGATGCCGGTCATGATGGCAGCGAGCGCCCCGCACACTGCGCGGCCAGTCTCTGAATCATAGGGAATGCCGGTCGCCATCAACAGACCGCCGACATTCGCAAAGCCGAGGCCGAGCGTGCGGTAGTCGTAAGAGCGTTGCGCGATCTCCCGCGACGGGAACTGCGCCATCAGCACCGAAATCTCCAGCACGATGGTCCATAGCCGCACGGCGTGCTCATAGCCGTCGAGATCGAATCGCAGGACGCCGGACGCAGCAGCGGCGGACGTGCCGGTGTTGGCGGGCCCTGCTTTTTCCGCGCTCAGTGCTTTGTCATCCGTCATCCGTGCGCTGTCATCCCTCCTCGGTCCTCTGAACGCAAGCAGGTTCAGCGATGCCAGATTGCAGGCCGTGTCATCGAGGAACATGTATTCCGAGCACGGGTTCGATGCCCGGATGGGACCCGAGGCCGGGCAGGTATGCCAGTCGTTAATGGTTGAATGGAATTGCAGGCCGGGATCCGCCGACGCCCACGCCGCATAGCCGATCTTCTCCCACAGATCGCGTGCCTTCACGGCCTTGGCAGGCTTGCCGGGGTTGGTGCGCCAGGTGAGATCCCACTTGCTGTCCGCTTCTACCGCCTTGAGAAACGCGTCGGTGACCCGCACGCTGTTGTTGGAGTTCTGGCCCGAAACGGTGAGATAGGCGTCAGAGTCCCAGTCGGTGTCATAGACCGGGAAATCGATATCCTTGTAGCCCTGCTTGGCGAACTGGATTACCCGCTTGATCATCGGATCGGGCACGCAGCTGCGGCGCGCGGCCTTGATCTCGCGGCGCAGGGCCGGGTTCTTGTCCGGATCGAAGCAATCGTCGTCGGAGCCCTCACAGTTGACGCAGGCCTTGAGGACTGCCCTCAGGTGCCGCTGGTTGATCTTGGAGCCGGTGACCAGCGCCGCCACCTTCTGCTCCTCCAGCACCTTCCAGTCGATGAACTGCTCGATATCCGGATGGTCAGCGTCGACGATCACCATCTTGGCGGCGCGGCGCGTGGTGCCGCCCGACTTGATGGCGCCGGCTGCCCGGTCGCCGATCTTCAAGAAGCTCATCAGGCCGGACGATTTGCCGCCGCCCGACAGCCGCTCGCCCTCGCCGCGCAGGCGCGAAAAGTTGGAGCCGGTGCCGGAGCCGTACTTGAATAGGCGGGCCTCGCGCACCCACAAATCCATGATGCCGCCCTCGTTGACGAGGTCGTCCGCGATCGCCTGGATGAAGCAGGCGTGTGGCTGCGGATGTTCGTAGGCGGTCTTGGACTTGGTCAGCTTGCCGCTCTCAAAATCCACATAGAAGTGGCCCTGGCTCGGGCCGTCGATGCCATAGGCCCAATACAAGCCGGTGTTGAACCACTGCGGCGAGTTGGGAGCCGCCATCTGCATTGCCAGCATGAAGCGGTGTTCGTCGAAGAAGGCATGGGCGTCGGACTCGCTGTCGAAATAGCCACCCTTCCAGCCCCAATACGTCCAAGTGCCGGCGAGCCGGTCGAACACCTGCTTCGCCGAATGCTCGCCGACGAAGCGCTCCTTTTCGGGCAATTCCTTCTGGGCCGCCTCATCGGCAACCGACCGCCACAGCCAGGACGGTACACTTGCTTCCTCGACCTTCTTGAGGCCCGCTGGCACACCGGCCTTGCGGAAATATTTCTGCGCCAGCACGTCGGAGGCAACCTGCGACCACGCGGCGGGGACTTCCACGTCCTCGGCACGGAACACCACCGAGCCGTCCGGATTGCGGATTTCGCTGGTCGTCAAACGGAACGCGATGTCGGCATAAGGTGACTGGCCATCCCTTGTGTAACGCCGTTCGATTCGCATCATTCGCCCTCGCTCTGCCTTCGGCGGCTTTTCGCCCCCTCCCCTTCCCGCTGGCGGGAGTGCCTCGATTTGACCCTCCGCGCCTATTGCGGGAAGTCAGGGAGAGGCCGTTTGGCGCATCCGAACTTCTCGCCGCGTTCAGGTCGCGCTCACCCAAGCCCGATCGTCTCGTGTCTCGACGCTTCGCTACTGTTTGCGTCGCCACTCGCCCGCTGGCCGATCCTGGTCCGGCTCCGATAAGGCTTGGGCGACACCTCACCAGCCATCTGGCAATGGCCCGGCAGGGTCGCAAGCCTTGCGGAGAACGGCCAGCCGCCTCGAATAGGGCGCCCCTGCCGCAATTGCGAACGCTAGGAGACTCCATCCTCCTAGTCAAGTATTAGAGCGAAAATCTGAATCAACCCCTAAATGTAGTGTGGAAGCTGGGAATAATCGCGCGACTCAGGTTGCGCGCGCGCAAAGGGCGGAAAAGCTGGCGGGGATTCGGACGGGACGCAACAGCGTTATCGCCATGAGTTGCCTGGGAACTCGTCGCCGCCTACATCAAGAGCGCCCCATGGTAGGATGATAGGTTGCGCGAATCGCAAGACTTTGCGCGTCAACCCCTGCGCTTGCGGCTTTACGAGGATTTTACGCATGGCAGATCGGCGCGATTTCGCGATCGCAGAAGTTGAAGAGGCGCGGAGGCGCGATCGCCCGGAGAGCGAAGGCTGCTCTCGGCGGGCGCGCTGCCGCGAGTACCCAATGCCTATGGACTCAGGCCAGCGCCGATGGCATCAACGTGAGCGGCGCCATCTTGCCATGCGCCAAGAAAGGCGGGGCGGGTTCGAACCATGACTGTGAAGGAATTCCTGTTGCGTTTCTTTACGTGGTGGAATGGTGCGACCTTCGGCACGCTGATATGGACCGCGCGCCACGGCGAACTGGTGGGCGAGGATGAATACGGCAATCGCTATTACCGCACGAAGGGAGGCCGAATTGATCCGACGCTCGGTTTTGAGCGGCGTTGGGTGATCTACAAAGGTCTGGCGGAGGCCTCGGTCGTCGGGCCGGCCTGGCACGGCTGGATTCACCACACCGTCGATACGCCGCCGACCGCGCAGAAAGTGACGCCACGGCTGTGGTGGAAGCCGCATCGGCCCAACCTCACCGGCGCCCCCTTCGCCTATCGCCCGACCGGTTCGACGCTGGCGCAGAATCGTCGCCCGAAGGCGACGGGCGATTATAGGCCTTGGAGGCCGGAACGGTGACCGGACTTTGATGCGACCATGAAGCTGCTGGTTCCTCAACTGATCGGCCTTGGCCTGGCGCTGTCGGCGGGCGCTGCGGTCGCACAGTTCGGCAACCCGTCCGAGCCTCCGCGGCCGCCCGCTAATGTACCGGGCCGGCCGCAGCCTCAAGCACCGCCGCAGGGTCAGCCGCAATCGCAGGGACAGCCCTATGCGCTGCCGCCGGGACCGGCGATCCCGCGGCCGGGTGCTATTCAAAGCGAAGAGTTGCCGCCGCCGAGCGGTTCTCAATCCGCCACCCTGCCGCAAGGGGGCGCCGCGACGCCGCCTGGCCAACTGCCGCCGCCCGGCCAGCGTCAGCCGCGCCCTGGGCCGGCGCCGACTGCGCCTGCTGCCGCGGCTCCGG
>JASHRR010000772.1 GCA_030037185.1 Xanthobacteraceae bacterium
CGGTTGGGGCTTAGGGGCCGGATTGCTTGGTGGCGCTATCGTCGGCGGCGCGCTGGCGGCGCCCTACTACGAATACGGTGAGCCCTATTATTATTCCTATGGCCAGCCCTACTACCCCTCAGCAGCCTATAGCCCCGGTTATTATCCCGCCCCGGGCATCGGGGACGACACTTTTTACTGTGCCATCTCCCGAGCTCAACCCCCAGGAAAATCTGCCAGCGCCGGCGTGGAGGTAACCGCCATGTGAGTACCCGTCACTCGCCGGCGGTCGACCGCCTGCCGGACGATCCGCGAGTATCGCGGTCGTGACGCCATATGCCTCGTCTGGCTCCGCAAGGATGCCTCGACAAGCCGTGCCATTGCTGGAACACGCCCACAGTTTTTCCCGGGTTGTCCGATCAACCGGCGTCCCGCCCCCGACGCACGACGCACGACGCAAACAGATATGCCTTGCGCTCGGCTACTCTTTGCGCCTGCACGACTTGACTCGATTCGTCGCGCGCGAACGAGAGCGGCAACCCCTACCGCAGGCCCGGCGACTTCGCGATCTTGTCCCACATTTCGTCTAATTTGCCCGTGGAGGTCTCCAAAATACCTCCGTGGGGACCATGATGCAACGATAAGACGTGTGATCGCGTTGAGTAGCGAGTAATCGCTGTAGGAGCTGGTGAATCTGCGGACCGCCCAGCTGCGGGCCATAGCTGGCTTAGCCACCCGACACTGACGGATTGCGGGTGAGCTCGGTCCAGCGCTCATCGTAGCGAATGGAACGAGATCATATCTCATCCTGACTATCCGAAAGGAGATGTCTCTGGGTTCGATCGCGCCAGGCTATGTCGCCGATATTGTGCTTTCCGTGCAGTTTGATCTCGGGATAACTTCTGACCGCGCATGCATGCGCCACCAGCTGACCGGTGAGGCTAACGCCGCGAATCGCGTGCCGCTTGTGCGATCTTCGTTCTCTGCGAGATCGAGCCGATCTTATCGCGAGATAAGGTCATTCGCCGGCGCCTACTCGGAAGTGGTTGCATCCCCTCGTGAGCGGTGTTGCCCGCCATCGGATACGGCACAAATTGTGCCGCGCGGCGCAGAGCGAGAGCGCGCCGAGCCGCCTCCACATGCGCGGTCCTTGCCTCCAGCTTGTGAATGCGGCCCCATTCCTTGTTCACACGCTTCAGTGCAGCCGAAAAGATCTGTTTTCGATGGAGCGGCAAGTCCGCAATGCCTGGGAATCTCCCGCCCCGCGAATCGGCTTTTCCCCGGAGTTCACGCTGCTTCTGTCGTGCTAGAGTCCGTTCCTTCGCGCGCAGCTGCCGCAAGCGCATGCGCAATGCCTGTAGCTCCTCTACATCGTGTTCGTAAATCGCAGGGTGGTATGTGACCCGCACGATCTCGTGCTCTTCGTGGCTGAGAAGACTGCGCTCGCGCTTGGAGGACATAGACATCGTACAATTACCATTGGCGGGGCGGAGATCACCTGCGTACTTCTTCCGACGTGCACCCGGTTGCTGATGCGATTGCTGTGCACGCCACGCAGTGCTGGCGGTAGAGCCGGAGAGCGCGGTTAGCGGGCGATGAGTCCGGCCAATGCAGCCAGCCACGCCCGCCGCCAGTACACCTCGCAGACCTGTGCCCCAAAATCTGAACGCCGATACTCTTGGTTCGGCCGGTGATCGTTGCCGTCGCCAAAACGCTTGTTGTTTTTCTTTCGCGAATTGGCTTGGGCGTTTGTGGCGTGACATTCAACACCTTAGAGACCTAACCCATCCGGTGATCTGATGATCTCAATCCGGGCGGCGCGTGGTCCTCGATCTGCGTGCCCCTTGTCTGCTCGCGCACTACCCGAACTCGCGCTGATCTCCCGCTGACCGATCGCTTTTTCGCCGAGCAGGCGGTGTGAGGCTGACGCCAAATTCGCGATCGCATGGATTGGCAGACGCATGTGCTGTTCCCTCATTGATCGTGACGCGCACGCCGGAGAGTCGTTGGAGGGCGCGTCATTGTTCCAATGATTGGAGCCAGGGCCTGTTCCGGCCTCGCGCTCCCTTGCCGCGCCATCCTGCAAGGCAGGCCCGGCGGGCTCTGATTCCGTTAGCGACACATGTGGCAGCACGCTCCTTAGTCGAGGAGGTCCTTGCTGCGGGAATGAACCGCAACTGCGACCGGAAGCCACGGGCGCGTGAGTGAAATCTTCAATGGAGAAGCGCGTTCCAGGCTCAGCGGTACACAGGCCGAACGTGATACGCTCATGAACAGACTTCTTCCAACTCCGTTTCGCTATCGGGGAAAAGCACGGCAAGGATAGCTGAGGAAGAGCTCATAAATGCTCAGAACAGAAACAGAAACAGAAACAAAAACAGCCAGGATTGCCGCAAAGACAGGTTATCTGCCCATTGACGACTATGCCATGGTGGGCGACCTCTACACCGTGGCGCTGGTCGGCAAGAACGGTTCGATCGACTGGTGCTGTCTTCCCGATTTCGACTCGCCGAGCGTATTCGGCGCGCTGCTGGATGCCGGCAAAGGGGGGTACTTTCGCCTCGCTCCCGCCAAGCAAGACGGCGCCAGCACGAAGCAGATGTACTTTCCAGAAAGCAATATTCTCGTCACGCGTTTTCTTTGCCACCAGGGTGTCGGAGAGATCACCGATTTCATGCCCGTCAAGGACCCCGACGATCGAACTTCAGAACACCATTTGGTCCGTGCGGTTCACATGGTTCGCGGCATCCTCAGTTTCGCGATGCACTGCCGTCCTGCCTTCAACTATGCCCGGGATTCGCATCAGCTTTGGCTTGGAGAGCACGGGGCGGCTTTCCGAAGTCCGGCGCTGACGCTCGCTCTTTCCTCGTCGGTCTCGTTGAACGACGACGGATGCGGCGGAGCGCAGGCTGCCTTCACGCTATCCGAGGACCAGTGGGCGTATTTCTTTCTGGACAGTTCGGCAGAGAGAAATCTACTGCCCCATCCGGTCTCCCGGGATATGTACGAAGCTCAGTTTGCGGAAACCCGGCGCTACTGGCGGCGCTGGCTGAGCCAGTGTCATTATCAGGGCAGATGGCGCGAGTCGGTGCAGCGCTCCGCGCTCGCTTTGAAGCTTCTCACCTATGCTCCCACGGGCGGGATTGTCGCTGCACCGACGACGAGCCTTCCTGAGCACGTCGGCGGGGAGCGGAACTGGGATTATCGCCTCACCTGGTTCCGCGACGCAGCCTTCACGCTGGACAGCTTGCTGGCACTCGGATTTACCGAGGAGGCGGAGGCCTTCATCGCCTGGCTCACAGGACGCCTGACCAGTCTTCACCAAGGGGGAGAACTTCAGCCGATCTATACCATTCACGGCCGCCCTGAAATGCCCGAGATCACGCTGGATCATCTGGACGGCTACCGCGCGAGCCGCCCGGTGCGCATTGGCAATGCGGCCGCAACCCAACGTCAGCTCGACATTTATGGAGAGGTCCTTGACGTGCTTTATGTCTACTCACGCCACCGCGGCCTGACGTACGAAAGCTGGATCTATATCTGTCAGCAACTCGACTGGCTGGCGGAGCACTGGCAGGAGGCAGACGAAGGGATTTGGGAAGTGCGCGGCGGGACCAGACATTTTCTGCATTCACGCCTGATGTGCTGGGTGGCCTTTGATCGCGCGGTGCGGATTGCCCGCAATTGCGGCCTGCCCGGGCCGCTTGATGAATGGCAAAAGACCAGTACTCGGATCTACCGGGACATCATGGACAAGGGCTGGAACGAAAAGATACGAAGCTTTGTCCAGTATTATGGCGGCGAGGCCATTGATGCCAGCGCCCTTTTGCTGGCGCTCACCGGCTTCATCGAAGCGCGTGATCCGCGCATGACGGCGACCATCGACCGCATCCAGCGCGAACTGACGCACATGCCCCATGTCTATCGCTACGACGTCGAGAAAGGCGCGAATGACGGCCTGGAGGGCCATGAAGGGACTTTTAACATCTGCAGTTTCTGGCTGGTCGAAGCATTGGCGCGGGCAGGACGGCTGGAAGAGGCACGGCTCTCCCTAGAACATATGCTCACCTATGCTAATCACGTCGGCCTGTACGCTGAAGAAATTGCCTCGACCGGCGAGGCGTTGGGAAACTTCCCGCAGGCCTTTACACACCTTGCTCTCATCCATGCCTGTCTGCGGGTTGATGAAGCCATCAACAAGATGAACCCGCATCTCTATCTGAGCCTCTGACCGGGAGAAACCGGAGAAGTGCATATGAGAGCAGTCGCGGTCTTTCCTGCTAGCCGGGAGGTGAAGCTGATCGAGTTGGCGGAACCGGTCATCACACGCCCAGGCCAGGTGAAGCTGCGCATGCTCGACGTGGGCATTTGCGGCACCGACAAGGAAATCTGTAGTTTTGCCCATGGCAGCCCGCCGCGGGGAGAGCCGTACCTGGTGATCGGACACGAAGCGCTGGGCGAGGTCGTCGAGGCCAGTCCGCACGTTGGTCTTGCGCCGGGCGATCTGGTCGTGCCGACGGTGCGCAGGCCCTGTCCACATGCGAGATGCCGTCCGTGCCGGGCTGGGCATCAGGACTTCTGCGAAACAGGCGATTTTCTTGAGCACGGCATCAAGGGCGCACATGGATACCTGGCGGAATATGTGATCGACGATGCCCGGTATATGAACGTGGTGCCTCCCGATCTGCGTGAGGTTGCCGTTCTGGTAGAGCCATTGACCGTCGCGGAAAAGGCGGTCGCACAGCTTTACGGGCTCATGCAGCATCGTCCACCCTGGATCGATCCCGCGGCCAGCGAATGCGCGATCGGGAAGGGACACAATGCGCTGGTTCTCGGAGCGGGTCCGGTCGGACTTCTAGGAGCGATGGCCTTTGTCTCTGCGGGGTTCAAGACGTGGGTCTACTCGCGCGGACGCCAGCCGGATCCACGCATCGACGTGACGCAGCGGATTGGTGCGACATATCTTCCAAGCGAGGACGTTGCCGTCCGGC
>JASHRR010000773.1 GCA_030037185.1 Xanthobacteraceae bacterium
CCGTATCATCGTACCTAACGCAAAGTGGAGAAATAACACCGGCATTGGCTGGGCACGGCATTTTGAATATCATTGAGCCGAGGTGCGAGGGAGGGACAGCTATGCCGACTATCGGATCATCGCGGAGGGCTTTTATCAAAACAATGGGCGCCGTTGCCGCCGCCGCTACTGGCCAGGCCCTGGCCGCTGACGCCGAGGATTACAAGCCTCAGGATCAGAAGAAACTCACGCAGGCCGTTGCACGGTATCAAGACCATCCAAAGGAGAACGAAAGCTGCGGCAGTTGTCCCTATTTCGTATTTCCCGGGAGCTGCGTTCTGGTCGAGGGCGAGATCAGCGCGACCGGCTGGTGCCCCATGTATACGACGTTTTCCCCGCTCGATCGCGGCGCCCACGCCTAATGAGCGTCTTGACGATCATTAGGCGTGCTTGAACGACCACGTAGCAAAAGGTTCGTTACGGCGTAAACGGCTCAATATGGACAATCTTGCCGGTCTGCTGGCCTTCGGTCCACATGCTGGAGAGGACGTTGGGATTCGAACTCTTCTGCACGTCGATATGGCGCGTATTGATGGAAGTGGGCAGGAGATAAGAGCTCCATACGCCGGTTTCCACATTGAGCCGCTGAACCAGATCAGTGCTCATATCAGCGCCCCACGCATATCCGGCGTCGTCGAACTGAACATCGTATGCGCCCGCATAATCGACCGGCACCTCCCACTGGGTGATCTTGCCGGTCTTGGGGTCATACATCGCGTAACGATTGGCATGGAATTGCGAGAACCACAGGCGATTCTGTGAATCGATATGTCCTCGCCTCGCGCCGCCCACGCCCAGCGGGAGATCGATATAAGTTGTCTCCCCCGTCTTGGCAGTCGTGCGCCACATCTGCCTTTGGTCCGGATTGTTGTCGAGACCATAGACATTGTTGTCGAGATCGGTGACTAGTCCGTAAGCGGCAATGTCGCGCTTTCCCGCCAGCGGCAGGATTTCGGTGAATGTTTCGCTAGCGAGGTCGAACTGATACAGTTTGTTGGCGTGGTTGGTATCGGGGCCGCCATTGGTCTTGGTCCACAATTTGCCGTCGACGTTCGAATGCAGGGCGTCGATCATGGTGAACCGCGTGTCGCCCTTCTCCCAATCGGGTGCCAGGTAGACGGACACCTTTTCCGTCTGCGGGTCGAGCTTGGCGATTTGCGCCTGACCCATCATGGCTTCCCAGATGTTTCCATCCTTATCCATCGTGATCATGAGGCCACCCGTCGGAAAGCCGGGCTTTGACACGGGAACGGGATAGCGGCGTGACCTTGCCGGTCTTGGGGTCCAGCTTGGAGATGAACTGGTGCTGGAAATCGGAGAACCAAACGTTGCCCGCCTTGTCGAGTAGTGTGTCATGAGGCGCGGCTGAGTCGGGAAGATCATAGGTCGTGATGATGGCTTGAGTTGATCTGCCGGTCGGCCGGGGCTGTGCTTTCAGTTTATACGGCCACGCTTCTCCGGAACTGAGATTGATCGAAGCGATGTAGGCCGCGAATTCCGCCTGCCCTCGGGTCGGCGGGCGGCTCAACTCCTCAGATGCGTTCTGATGGAAGAAAGGAAAATTGGGAGATGCATTGGCGCTATGGGCGGCCATGCGCTGCACCGTGAACGCCATTTCCGACGCATCTTTCCTGGAAAAGAACGGACGCTGAAGGCCATGACAATCAAGACACCTCCGCAATACTAACTTCTGCCTCGGCGTGCCCGGCGCGCTTTGAAGCCACTCGCTGTTGGACATTTGAAGGGCGAGAAGGTCAGGCGCGGCCTTCGCGAGCCCAAGGTCGAGTTGCATGGAGCCGCCCGATGTACTGTTGCCACAGTCGGCTTGAGCGTGTACCCGATAGCACGGATCGTGATGTCATAAGCACCGGGGGCGAGCCGGTCCTGCGGAAAACTGTACTGCCCTTGCGCGTCGGTGCTGACTGAAACCATGATGGTCGAGGCGGGGCGCTTGGCACTGACGACAACGCCTTCCATTTTTCCTTCTTCCGGCGAGGACACGGTGCCGGCCAGCGCCGCCGCAGATTGACATCGTCGAACCGAGGACTTTGACGGTGGCAGTAAGATTGGAATCCTTGTTGGGCGCTGCAGTGCCAATGAGGTCGGATCAAGCTGAATCGCACGGAGCCCACCTCAAACGAAATCAGTTGGTCAGCTCCCAGGCGTCGCCACACGATGGTTTTCTCGGCACTGCACATTTCGACGTACTACTATTGTTCAATGCGCTCGCGAACCGGCACCTCATTGCCGTCATTCAATTTCCGAGAGAGCCTTAGGTCTGCCCGAGATCATGATCTTGGTGCTGAGCAAAAATATTGCAAATCGCGATTGTGTAGCCCGACGAGTTTAAACGGTGCATTGCCAGATACCGGCCACCCGCCGCAACGCAACAAGGTTGCAGTCGGCGAAGTGATTTCGTCCACGAAAGCAAATTGCGTACCGATCCGAACTCAGAAAATCGCGAGGCTGCGCAAGTGACGCTGTGGCAGTCATGCCGTCAGTGACAAAGTGCACAATACGAGGCAGGGCGAAGCCGGGGAGAAATGCGTACGCCTGGCTCGGTCTCGTGCGCCTGGACCACTTGACTAAAAGTAAAAAAGTTAGCCTTTTTACTCGTTCCCCAGCAATCTCGAAAATCTTCGATGTCCGACAAATTTTCTCATATAAATCTGTTAGTTATCTGGTGACCACTTGATCGGTTGGATATCATTCGATATCATCCAGAGGCCTTTGTGGTTTGGACACGAGACGGACACTCGACGAATGACACTCAGTGACGAAATCGTCAAATCGCTGCCTACTCCCGAGGCGGGAAACCGCGTCCATTATTTTGCCGAGGCAGTCATACTAGGCTCCAAGGTGCCGCGCGGCTTCGGCGTCAGGGTAACGGCCGCGGGTGTCCGGTCGTTCGTGATGAATTACAGCATTGCCCGTCGCGAGCGCCGCTACACCATCGGGCGATGGCCGGATTGGTCGGTGCTCCGCGCCGTCAAAGAGGCACGCGACCTGCGTCAACGCATCGACCGCGGCGAAGATCCGCTGGACGGTCGCCGCAATCAGGAAGGGGCGAGCAACACCACGCTAAAGGCCATCTGGCGGGAATACATCAAGGGCGACGGCAAAAGCCTCCGCACTGTGGAATGGCGCGAACAGGTTCTCAAGCGGTTGGTCTTTCCCGAGCTTGGCGCCAAGCAGATTGGCGATATCAAGCGCAGCGATATCATTCGGTTGCTCGACAAGATCGAAGACGAAAACGGGGCGACGATGGCAGACCGGACGCTTGCCGTTGTGCGCAAAGTCATGAACTGGCACGCCTTGCGGTCGGACGATTTCCGCAGTCCCATCGTCCCCGGTATGAGACGCGTGAAGCCGAAGGAACGCGCTCGCCAACGCGTTTTGACCGACGACGAATTGCGCGCGGTATGGCGCGTGGCGGAAGCCTCTACAGGACCGTTTGGGCGTTTGGTTAGGTTTATCCTCTTGACCGGCGCGCGCCGCACAGAAGCCGCCGCAATGGCCTGGATAGAGCTTAACGGCGAATGGACGTTGCCGGGTGCCCGCAACAAGACGAAGGTGGATTTGGTTCGGCCGCTCAGTGCCGAGGCGCGCGCAGTCTTGCCGGCGAAGGTTGACGGATGCGATTACGTCTTCACCACGGACGGCGCGAACCCGATATCCGGATTCGCGAAATTCAAACTTGCATTCGACAAGGCAGGTGGCGTCACCGGCTGGACGTTGCGCGATTTGCGCCGCACTGCGCGTTCGCTCATGAGCCGAGCCGCTGTGCCGGCAGAGCATGCCGAGCGTTGCTTAGGTCATATTATGCCCGGGGACCGCGGGGTCTGCGACCGATACGAGTACCTTGAAGAAAAGCGGGACGCGTTCAACAGGCTCGCCGAGTTGATTATGGGAATCATAAACCCGACGATGCGTAGACCTGGCGAAAACGTTCTAGAGCTCATAGCCGCAGAGATGGCCAAGATCGAAGCTGAAGCAATTACGCGCTGAACCGGTGGGCAATCTTTTTGCTTGAGGTCGTTGAGGGCAAAAGCCCGCTGCCGCACCGCTCTCGCGGGCGCCGTTTTTTTTGGCCGCCGCCACCGGGTATTCGTCAAAGTAATGGTTTGGGCGGTCGGCTTTTACTGAAACAATTCGTCTTGAGTTCCCTTAGTCTGTGCATTGCTGTAGCCCATTTGGCTGTCAGCCTGTCGGGGCAGAGTTATTCGCCGCGACGTCCAGTGAAAAATTTGGCACGATTATCGCCGACGTGCGCTGCAGGTCAGCTCCGGTGGCTGAGGTTGGGCCCGACTTAGCAGTTGTCGGCTCGCGAACCATGCAATGCGTTTGGACGGCAGAGGAACTCCACATCATACAAAATAAATACAAAATACTCTCGTCCGGCGTGATGGGAAACGAGCTTGACGTCGTCTTGCAATAAGCAGTCATGCCAACGAGCGCGATTACAGTGCCGGCTTGCAGAGGTTCGGCGGGACGGTTTGCAGGGTTGCCGGGAAATACCCGGTCTTGCCTTTGCATGCGGCCGATATCAGGCTCACCGTCACGATCCCGGCGCCGATATTCGCGAGCGCCGATATTCGCGATGACGAAGGTCGGTGCCCTAATGTGGATCGACACCCACGCGAGAGTCGTGTAAACGCACGGCGGCAAGGACTACAGGGGCGGCCCGAAAGGGGCCGCCTCTTTTTTTTGCAAATCCCTCGAACCTCTCGGCCCGCTGGCGACACTAATAGGCGCCTCCTTCCCCTGGAAGGCATCCAACCTAGCCCCGCTCCGGCGGGGCTACTTTTTCTACCATTGATTACAATAATCTCGCCTTGCGACTATTACGGGCAGATCTAAAGGTGGTCGCCGTGGCATTTGACAATGTCATTGCCGCGCCCCGGCGCGCGGTGCGATTTCCCCGAGTCGGCGATCGTCGACTTTCGGTACCGTTACTCTAAAAAACAACATTTGCAATAATGGGTTATGCCGGTTATCCCCAAAGTTATCCACCGTATGGTGATCTTCCCCGGATTGCGAGTTAAGGGGGTTTGTCACCCATTTTGGCGGGAACGGCGCGAATATGATCACTATGCGCGCGACGTCGAGAAGGCATGTCCGCCAGCCGAAGCGCATTCGGCGTTCCCGCTTATTTGGCAACGGGTTAACCCGCAAACACCGCCCGGCCGGCAATGGCGCCCGGCCCTCCGGGGCGGAAGGGCGGGGTCGGCACGCCGCGGCCGCGGGGACGGCCAGGTGGCCGCCCCCTTCGCATGAAGACGGCCCAATCCCCGCCCCCGTCGCCGGGATGACGGGAGCCGGGACCGCTGCGCGCGAACAGGAATGGAGGAGATCGCGCTATACGAGCTTAAGCAAGAAACAGGCCGCCGAGCTTCGGCTGCCTTAAAAAAAAGAGATGCCCCGACCTCCAAAGCAATCGGGGGAGGTCGGGGCCTGGTTCGCGTGCGGCCACGGGCTGGGGGAGCGTTGAATGGCCGCCCGCTCAAGCTGTTCGATAAACCGTTAGGACGGCCGTTTTTCGGCCGCTGTGCGGTTTTCTTGCCACGTTCGCGGCCGCTCGGCGATGGCGCGGCGCCCCGCCGCCCTGGGACAATGCGCTGCCACCCATAGCGCGAAACAACCAGCAGGCTTCGACTGGCAGCCGCCGGCGTCCAGCGATTGGAAGGCCACAATGACACCGGCGCACAGTAATCAGACCGTCCGGCAACCAACGACCATATCGGTGGGCGAGGCGACCAGGGGTCCATCTCGAAAAAGCTGGGTTCCCTGAACAAAGTATTGTCACAGTTTTAGGACGGGCGGATTAAAAAAATGACCAGGAGCTGACTTAATCCTTTGCCTGTTGATAGGGCAATGTACCTAATTGGAGTAAAGTCAATATGAGAGCACTGCCGTTGACTTCCGTTGCCTGCTCTTGGACAAAGTGGTCCACGCCTTAATGCGGCTTTTGTGTACAGATTGTTAACCAATACCGACAGACTATTCAGCCAAAGTGCTGCAGCGAACAGACGGCCATCTCATACTTATGCTCTATGACAAGTGATCTATGGCTGCCTTCCCCACGCCCCTCCGGCAGCCACCGATCAACGCATTGGCCCTGGCCACTCCTGTCGCCGGGGCCAATTGCTTTTCGGGTGCTCGGGAATAAGCAGCCGCCCACGTTTCAATAGCCTGACCCGCTGCCGTCAACTGGCTCTTGATCTCAATCCGGCGCCGCGGGCGTGTAGCGACCGGTTGCGCGCTGCCTACGCCAGGTGGAAGATGCTGTCGCCCCAGAAGAGCAGGTTGGTGACCGGAAAGGAGCCCCGAGATGCGCTCGATCCCCATTACCCTCACAGTGTTTATCCTAGGCAGCCCAGCCGTCGCCCAGAGCTGGGAAGGATACAGCTATCCCGATTACGCGTTCTCGGTCGACTTCCCCGCAAAACCGCTGATCGAGAACAGGACCCACCAGGTTGCCGACAACCGCTCCGTGCCAGCGCGCGTCTATTCGGTCCAGCGTAACAGCAGCGATTTAAAGGTAACCATCGCCGAGCTTGCGAACACCGGCCTCGATGAGACTGCGGTTATCGACTACGCGATTAAGACGCTGTCCGCGGGCGGTGAGGTAACCTTCAACATTCCGCAGCGTATCGACAGCGTGTATGGCCGCTCGGTCGGGATCCAGGGCGGGGATGGTAGCCGCTCCACGATCGGAGTATTTGATTACCACGGAAGGCTCTACCAAATAGAGGCCAAAGCACTTCCTGGCGGGCGTGACGCGGCAGCCGAAACACTGCGCTTCCAGCAGTCGTTGGTGTTCACCGACGGCGGTTCGAACCGCTCCGAGGATACGATCCGCGCTTATCGAAAAGCCTGTCCCGACACTATCGGCCCACCTGCGGGCTTCGACGATCCACGCTGCCCTGGTAATGCCCGTAAATGAAATGGCGTGCCGATTTGGCGAAGGCCCGGCGCCGCCACACGGCGTTATCAATAGTCGCCTTACCTCGAGTTCGCGCCGGTGGCGTCCGGCGCACAGGTTGGGACATCAGCGCCTGTCCGAGACAAGCCCGAACGCCGCGCGGACAACAACTGGCCTCGGCTGATTGAGTCGCCCAAAGGACGTGGACAACTCAGCGAATGCTGCCACTTAAGTTGGTTACCCGACGGTCCTCAGCCGCGAAGGGCGCTAGTCGCTAGGCTGCTCTTTGCTGGAGCTTTAGGCCCCAACCCACCCTAAGGACAGTCGCAAAAATAATCGAATCGGATTTTCCCGAAGATGCGACGTAGTGACTCGGATGAGGGTGATTCTCAGTCATCGGACCGATTGGTACCAACGTCAGCATGATCGACCGGGATGCGATTCGGCTG
>JASHRR010000774.1 GCA_030037185.1 Xanthobacteraceae bacterium
GGAAACCACGGCCGGCCCTGAGCGCCGCGACCGATCATGACGGCATCCGCTCCCGAGCGCACGAGCGCCGTGTTGGCGTCGCGCCAGCTCATGATGTCGCCGTTGACCACGACCGGGATCGACACCGCCTGCTTTACCGCACGCACCGCTGCCCAGTCGGCGCTGCCCTTGTAGAATTGGCAACGGGTGCGGCCGTGGACCGTGATCAGCTTTACGCCGGATGCCTCCGCGCGGCGCGCCAGCTCGGGCGCATTGATGGAGCGATCATCCCAACCGAGACGCGTCTTGAGGGTCACGGGCACGTTCACCGCCGCAACGGTCGCATCGACAAGGCTGATCGCGTGGTCGAGATCGCGCATTAGCGCCGATCCGGACCAGCCATTGGTGACGTGGCGCGCCGGGCAGCCCATGTTGATGTCGATGACGGCGGCGCCGCAGCCCGCCGCAATGCGAGCCCCCTCCGCCATCCATTTTGCTTCGCAGCCGGCGAGTTGCACGACATGATGACCGAGCCCGGGCGCTTCGACCTTGAGCTTCGCGTCGCGCTTGCCTGCTGCAAGCGCGGCGCACGCCGTCATCTCGGAGACCACCAGCCCTGCACCCAAGCGGGCCGCCAGCCGACGAAATGGAGCGTCCGTGACGCCGGACATCGGCGCCAGCAAAACCCGGTTCGCGACGGCCAGCCCGCCAACCTGGAGCGGATTGACAAACCGCGGGAATTTCGACGCACGCATCTTCCTGCCTATATTCTAGGCGCGATCATTATTTGCTTAGAGTTTAGACAGCAAAATGAAACGATGCAAGTGCTGCAGTGCAATATGAACCGACGCCGCCGAAATGATTGAGCCCTCATCCTGAAGGGCCGCGCGCCGCGCGAGGGCCCGCGGCCAACCTCACGGGCTGCCCCATCGAAATCGGCGTGCGCACCGAAGCCGGGCGAGGCTGACTTCGGAGAGCCTCGTCAGAGGCTTGAGTGAGTTCACGCCGGGCGCGCGACTGTGATGCACATCTCGCGAGGTCCCGCCGACCTCGTCTTTCGCAGCACAAAGCGAAACAATTCAGGCGGCAACGTTCGAAGACGCGATTTCGAAATCCCCGACGGACAGCCATGCTCTCGTTAAACGAGCGAGCGGCTTTGTCATCGATGCTGTCAGACGCCAACACTTCAAGACCTGGTGATACAGCAAATGAGCCGAGCCGCATCCAGGCAAAAGCATGCAATTCGTACGACTAAACGGAAACAGAAAGACCGCACAATTTGCTGTCGGTGCTGACGGCGTTTACCGGCCCCGTGAAAGGCGATAGCTTGCCTGCTGGTCGGCCGTGCGGCAGCGAGCCCTTTGACACAAGAGACGATCCAGCGGACCGCGGGCGTCTTGGCATTTTATCACTATTGAGCTTCGACATTGCGATGGCCGAATTTTCTTGTGCTGTCAAAAACTGCAGGCACCGGCTCCGTTATTTTCTTATCGGCCCTGCGTCGCGTTCGAATTTCCTCCCTCGCCCGATGAAACAAAAGTGTCCACAATCCAACAAAAAGAGCCAGCCTGGCGGTATCTTTCCCCCTGCTTTCCGATCAAGCATTGAGTTTGATCGAGAGAAATTCAGCCCGCGTGTTGGAGTAAGGAAAATTGTATGCGGTCGGCCCGGCCGAACGGGTTCGGGTGATCGCGAGCAAGCTAGGTCCGGGTTGCGGCCGCAAAGGCGCGTTGATTTTCGTTTGCTCGTGCCCATAAAGCCGCCTGTCGGTAGCAAATGGCTGCGATAAACAAGTGCCAAGCCCCAATCCAGAATGCTATAGCGCGTCTGCGGCTACGGAGAACAACTGATGAATAGGCCCGCAGACATAGCGGCCATCGTGGTGGCGGCGGGCCGGGGTGTCCGCGCGGGCAGCACTACGCCCAAGCAATACCGCAATTTGCGGGGTGCGCCGGTGATCCGCCACGCCCTTTCGCTTTTCATTGACCATCCGCAGGTCGCGTTCGTTCAGCCGGTCATCCATCGCGATGATGCGGCGACCTTCGCGCAAGCAACCGCAGGGTTGAGGCTGCGCCCGGCGGCCATCGGCGGCGAGACGCGCCAGATCTCGGTGCGGGCCGGGCTTGAGGCGCTCAAGGCGGAGCATCCGCGGATCGTGCTGGTGCACGATGCTGCGCGGCCGTTCGCCTCCCCTGCCCTCATTTCCCGTGCGATTGCGGCCGGCGCAGGCGGGGCTGCCATCCCGGGCCTCGGTGTGACCGACACCATCAAGGAAGTCGGCGGTGACGGACGCGTCGCCCGCACGCTCGATCGCAGGGGGCTGCGGGCGGTGCAGACTCCGCAGGCGTTCCTCTATGACGAGCTTTTGGCGGCCCACCGCCGCGCCTTTGCGGCGGGGCGCAGTGATTTCACGGATGACGCGGCGTTGGCCGAATGGGCCGGCATCCCGGTGATGGTTTTCGAGGGCGAGGCCGGCAACGTGAAGCTCACAACCGAGGAAGATTTCGCACGCATTGCGGCGGACGACTGGGCGGCGCTCGCGGATGTCCGCACCGGAACCGGCTATGACGTGCACTCCTTTGTGGACGGCGATCACGTTTGGCTCGGCGGCATGCGGATTCCCTATGCTCGATCGCTGTCGGGGCATTCGGATGCCGACGCCGCGCTGCATGCGTTGGTGGACGCAATTTTAGGAGCGCTTGCCGAGGCCGATATAGGCGCACATTTTCCCCCGGGCGATCCGCAGTGGCGCGGCGCCTCGTCGGACAAATTCCTGGCGTTTGCGGTCGATCGGGTGGGCCAGCGCGGCGGCCGTATCTCCCATCTCGATCTCACCATCGTGTGCGAAGCGCCGCGCATCGGACCGCACCGCGATGCCATGCGCGCCCGCATCGCCGAGATTGCCGGCATCGACATCGATCGCGTCGCCGTCAAGGCGACAACCAACGAGAAACTCGGCTTCATCGGCCGCCAGGAAGGCATTGCCGCCATCGCCACCGCGACGATCCGGCTGCCGGCAAGGCGCCATGACTAGTGCCACCAGCAACCCGGCGATCAGAGATGCAGCTCTTCGCGTGCTCGATGCGTGCCGGCTCCGCCGCCTTAAGGTGGCGAGTGCGGAGTCTTGCACCGGAGGACTGGTTGCCGGGGCGCTGACGGAAATTCCCGGCTCCTCGGACGTGTTCGATTTGGGCTTGGTCACCTACTCCAATGCCGCAAAGCAGAGGATGCTCGGTGTCGCGGCCGTGATCCTCGAGCGCCACGGCGCGGTGAGCCGTCAGACCGCCGAGGCGATGGCTGAGGGCGCGCTCGCTGTGTCGCGGGCGGACCTCGCGGTCGCCATCACCGGAATCGCAGGGCCCGGCGGCGGCAGCCCCGGCAAGCCGGTCGGGCTCGTGCACTTGGCCGCCGCCGCCCGCGATGGCGAGCGCCTCCATCGCGAGAAACGGTATGGTGATATCGGCCGTTGCAGGGTGCGCAAAGCGGCCGTTGCGGAAGCGCTGGCGATGCTCGAACTGCTTGCCGTTGCCACCCCGCTCTAGCGGTCCCTGGTGGTCGCCCGGGCTGCTGCACCGCCTTTTCCGAACGGATGCCAAACGGCTCCTGGGCTTGTTTGGGGTCCGCCGCCGGCCGGCCGTCAAAGTCGCCCTCCACCACGGAACCCGTCGGCTGCGCCACGCACCGAAGCGGGCTTTGCCCGACTTGGGCCCATCGGTCGATTTCGATGCGCTACACAAGCTAACGCGAAGAGGGAGAATAACTGGACGCGCCGATCGTGCGCTGAACCTCCTGCCAGCGCAAAAATTCTTCAAACAGCGCTTCACGTTCCGGCTCGGTCAGCGCAGGGGA
>JASHRR010000775.1 GCA_030037185.1 Xanthobacteraceae bacterium
CCGGACGATCATGGCCAAGCAGGCGCACCATCCATAGCTCATGAGTGAAGCGGACGGGAGATCCCTTTCAAGCCGGAAGCGGAAAGGCGGTCTTGCCCGAGCCAAGAAAGCCGTGGACGAGATGATCCCTCGCCCAGGCGAAACCCCGCAAGCTAGCGCACGAGGCAGAAATCTTCGAGGCATTCCCGCGCGTGATCACGGCCGCAGGCGTAAAGACTGGCGTTGTGCGGCGCATGAAAACCACCACTCTGTTATCCCCGACGACCCCGAGCGGCGGGTCGGCGCTCACGGCGCTAAGTCCTGAGCGAGACGCAACGCAGCCGAAAGGCGGGCGTGAAATGGGTCTGGTGCCGGAGGCGGAGCGGCCCACTTGCTAAGCCGAGATCGCGACGCCGAGATCGCCGCGCATCGAACGCGTCAGCATCGCGACCGCCCGGGGTCGGCATAGGCCCGAGCCGTGCGTCCATGCCGACCGAGGTAAAGCCAGCCAGCGGCGCGTTCGATCATATATCGCCGGATAGCCCCGTGTCGTTGCCGATCACCACGCGACGGCACTGATCTGTTGCTGATTTTATCTTCCGCCAGTCTGACACAGGAGCTGCCACCAGGCCTGCGCCGCGTCATCGAAAGCCCCACGAGCAAATCGGCGTTACCTCTATTACGATCCGAGCTATGCGGTCATCCTCCGCCGCCTCCACGGAGGTGATCATCCGCCCTACAGGAGCGTTGGCATCGATCTTCAACTTCTCGTAATCAGTCGGTGGCCGACGGGTACCTGTGACGGAAGCCTTGTCCGAGCCATTGTGGCTGACCATACTGCGCCGCGCGGACTTATGCGGTTGTTGCTCCGCGGGAACTGCACCGCTGTGCCGTGTCCTGAGACCGATAGGATTGTCAATGCCTACGCCCTACATCAATGCAGTCGAACTCGACATCGTGCCGGCCGAATATGAGAAATTCAAAGCTGCGATTATCGAGAACGCAGAAGCGAGCGTAAAGGAGCCGGGGTGCCGGCAGTTCGACGTGCTGTTTGAGGACAGCAACCCACACCATGTGTTCCTCTACGAGGTCTACGACGACGCAACCGCCTTGGACGCACATCGCGCGACGGCCCATTTTAAAAAGTACTGGCAGACGACCGCGCCTATGATCGCCAGGCGCGTGGCGCGGCACATGTCGCCCGTAGCCTTCAACATCAAGGCGCGATAGCGATCAGCTGACCGCAGGGAGTCAGAGTTCGCTCATTTGTCGTTCACATTTGCGCCGGCCGCGCGCAATCGAGAGCACCGCCAAGGCACCCCTACGGGGCCGATCGCTCCGCTATCTCGTGAAGAGCAAGGCCGGCAGGTCATCTGCGAAGCATAGAGCCGGCGGCTGTGGCCATTCTGCCCGAGAGGAACCGCGTGCGCGATGCACCTGATCGTCATAACTTCGCTCCCGTTCTAAGCCGCAGGGCCTGCCATTGACGAAGCCTGTGGTCTCCGCCCGCAATGAGTCCATGCGCAGCGACTCACAACCTCCAAACGTATGTGCCGACGGCTCCTCCTTCCAACATATGTGAAGCGGTGTGCCCGTTGCATCGGATGTTGACAAGTTGCATATCACTGCCGCTGTTGAGCACCAACAACACAGCCTGCCCGTCTGGCGTCCTGAAGGCGACATTGGGCAAAGAGTCGACAGGATTAGATTCAATTCTCAGCGATCCGGGCCGGACAAAACGGGATAAGTGAGCGATGACGTAGTAGGACACATTGCGCACAATGGTTGATGATCCGATGGTGAGGGCGCCAAGGCAGAGCTCGCACCCCTCTTCCGTATGTGGGCCATGATTGGGGTCGCTGGCTAGGTTCCATTCCAAGATTGCCTGAGCGCCGGCGCGGCTGGCGCCGACAAGAATATGCTCCGTGTGCCAACGCAAACCATCGGCAAATTCACTGCGTGCGTCTACCCAATATTCTGTAAAGTAAGTCTTCATTCTGGGATGCTTTTTCGCAACTTCCGCCATCGCTGTAATTTCGCCGGCGTATAGATGCCAAGCGATTCCTTTGATGAATTTACGAGCCTCGACATCGCTCAAGACCGTCAGCGGGAAGTCGATGCGATCACAATTGTGATCATAGCAAAACAGTTCCACATTCCCCAAACCGGCATCAAGCAGTGCAGGACCAAGATGGCTTCCAATAAAGGTGGCCTGCTCGACCGCGCTCATCGCCATGCTTGGGTTATTCTTGGGGTTTAATGGTTCATTTTGCGGCGTGATCGCATTGATGGAGATCCCATGTGATTTCATTTTATTAATAAATTTAATAACATAATTTGCGTATACCTGATAACATTCAAGCTTTAATTTGCCTCCTATATAGCTTTCATTGGTTTTCATCCAAGGCGGAGCGGACCATGGTGTCGCGATGATACGAACGTTCGGATTGATTGCTAGAATGGCCTTCAGCAAAGGAACGACGTGTATATCGCCCGCCGCCAGATTAAACCGTTCCAGATCCGGGTCGGTTTCTCCGGGGAGCAAATCATTATAAGTGTAGCTTACTCTGCTCAAATCCGAGGCTCCGATGCTGAGGCGGAGATGAGTCAAGCCGATGCCGCTACCATCAGTAGAGAAGAGCTCCTGCAGAAGGTCATCGCGTGTCGTTTGGGGGAGCTTGCTGATGAGATCGGCACTGCCGCCGGTCAATGCAAATCCGAAACCATCCATGGTCTGATAACCCTTGGACGGATTCACTGTGATTGTCGCGCTGTGACGACTAGCAACATCAACAGGCAGGTACCCTTCTTGCTTGTTGAATAAGGCGGTTTTGTCTGGCCGTGTTAGCCACACTTCGACATTCAATTTACGCAACTTGGCTTGGCTGCTCAGCCTGCTCTTCTTCATTACTTCCTCCGGCCAGTCGTCTTTCTCTTGTTTTTTAAGAGGCGACAACGCTACTAACGAGTCTGGATGTCACTACTACGTTTTTGAACACGGCATGGACAGATCCCGTAACGGACTGCCTGCGGGCATTGAGCAAGGATGGCCGTTGGGGTTAGGCCGGGAGCAGAGCTTTGTGGCAGTCGAGATGCTGGCCGGGCGTGTGCTCACCCGGCGCGCGGGATCGCCGCCTGTGATAATCGGGGCTGGCGCCAACACCCCCAGAAACGGCCCCTCTGCTACAGGATCAGGAGGCAGGTCGGCGATTATCCCATCCAGGGTTGTGCGGCCGTGATCCAGACCGGCGCTCCCTGACGGGTTGAACATCGCATTCGTGGCGCTGCCTGCGGCCGAACATTCTTAATGTGTCGCATGCATCTGCGACCCCGGCGCTGAGATCGGCAACGAACGCCTTGTTGGCAATGCCTCCTCAGTCCCCATGTGTGCGGGTACGGCACGGCCACAAACGAGACCGTCCGCAACGGGCAGGCTTCAGCCCGGGCGAGGCGTCATCCATGGACGGATGCTCTCGGATTTGATTAGGCAGCGCCGATGGTCGAGAGCGTTTGCGTCACTCTGCAACGCACTTGTGGGCCAGCCAACCGATAAGCCTGGAAAATCGGCAAGCTACCGAGCTCGAATGGCGGTACCATCCGTTTGGGCACGACTTGCGCGGAGGAAAAAATACCGGAGGCGCTGGTCGTGCGGACCAGAAATTGCCTATTATCGCTGTCCGTCCGGAGTTCATCACGCAAATGCCAGAGTAACAAGTGCGAGGCCGAATCGGATAGGTAATCCTCATCAACGGGAGGCGACCAATGTCTATGCAGCGGAATTTCCTTCTCTTTGCAGCACTGGTGAGTGTGGCTGCGAGGCCCGCGATGGCGCAAACGCCTTCGGCGGCCACGCCGTTCGGCAGCGAACCGCAGAGCGCCGCACCGATCCCCGACTTTTCCCGCGTATGGAATCATCCTGCCTTTCCGTGGTTCGAGCCGCCGGCATCAGGTCCTGGCCCGATCACGAATTTGTCGCGCTGGCCGGAGCAGGTGCCCCAAACTGACGGCGGTTCGGCGGCTTTGCCGGTCAGCGAGGCGGGTATCAGCAACTACGACCAATTGGTAGGGGATTACAAAAGTCCGATCTTGCAGCCCTGGGCGGCAGAGGTGGTCAAGAAGTTCGGCGACATGTCGCTCGCTGGCATTACCTACCCGAACCCTTCGAACCAGTGCTGGCCGTTTCCTCCGCCGTTCATTTACAAGCAGTTTCTGATGCAGATGATACAGCAGCCGGATCGGATTATAATGTTGTACAATGGCGATCAAATTCGCCGAGTACGCCTGAACCAGTCCCATCCCTCACCGCTGACCCCATCCTGGTACGGAGATTCGATCGGCCATTATGAGGGCGACACCCTGGTCATCGACACCGTCGGCGTCAAGACCGATCGCCCGTATGCGATGATCGACTTGTTTGGTACGCCCTACACCGACAAGCTGCACATCGTCGAACGCTATCGGATGCGCGACTACGACGACGTAAAAGATGCGCTCGAAAGGAACAGGAAAGAGAATTGGCTGTTCAACGGCGATGTCTTCAAGGATTACCGGGGCAAGTTCCTGCAGTTGCACGTGACGATCGAGGATGAAGGCGTATTTACAACGCCCTGGACCGCGACCCTCACGTATATGCCGGGGCCCGACCATATAGCGGAAGGGGTCTGTGCTGAAAATCCGCACGAATACTACAACAACAAGGACTCGGACGTCCCGAGAGCCGAGAAACCGGACTTCTGACGGGTAGCGAACGGCTCCGCGTACTGAGCTACGGCGTTGAACATCGCCAATATCAACGCCGCGGGCGTCTACGCGCAACTCGTGGCTGCCCACGTCGGCGAGCGCGGTGCAGCGCAATCAGCGATAGTGACGCAGCCCTTGCGCCGCGGATCGCTAGCGCTGTCTGGCACGGCATGAGCGGCAACCTCGCAGGGAGACTCCATATACCCAGGCCGTGACACGTCATCGGCGGGCAAGCCATCCGCTGTCACGAGCCGGCCCTCTCCGGGGCGATCGCCACCTTGACGTCTGACATCGGCGCGCCGGCGAACGGCCGCCATGCCGCAATGCGAACCACGCCGATCGCTGGCGCCAGCGCAGTGGCGTCGGTGGTATTTCCGGCATGAGCCAATGTTGCGGCGTGGTGTGCGAGCCGTAACGGTCCACTCGCCGTTGCCTTGGCGATGCCGTCATTGCCGCAATGCGTGCTACGGTATAAGCGCTCGCGAGGCACTGGAGCTGCCTTTGCCGCCGACACGCGCACACCTATTTCGCCGGCATGATCCAAATGGATCATGACAACCGTACACATCTTACGAATCATTCCAACCAGCACATGAGGTATACCACCGCGCAGGGCAAGGCGCACCGTCCGTGGATTGCCGGCCAACCGCAGCCATTCGGCGGCAAGC
>JASHRR010000776.1 GCA_030037185.1 Xanthobacteraceae bacterium
TTAGGGATCGTCGCATTAGGGCGAAACTCTGCTCACAACCGCTCATTTTTTCGGCGTATAGCCTGGCTCTTCGGTTGATAGAGATATCATTCAAACCAGCCGATGACCTTCGCCGGCACCGAGACCGCTCGCATGCTGTAGAAGGCGCGATTGGGCTCCGGCAAACGATGGCTGATTTCCTATTTGGGAACCTACCATGCGTTTGTCGAATGAGAGCCTCCTGGTCATTATTCTGGTCCGGCTCATTGCTGGTTGGTTACAGGCCAGGCGATGCGAGGCTCAGGCTTCGGCCTGATAGACGATTTGATAGTCGGTTCGTGGTTAGTAGGGCGCTCTCCGTGGCGGCTGGCTTCTGCCACGACTAAAGATCCATCTCGGTGTCATTATTGACTTATCATTGACGCTCTCGTCAGCGCAATCGGGTTGCTGCTTATCCTGCGCCTAATTGGATGGGTAGCTGAGGATATGGACGCTGGCGCGGATGCTGGTAAACGATCTCGACAGGTCAGCACGTGAGCGATGGGATTGCTGGCTTCTTACCCGGCATGCGGTCGAACGGCCTGCACATGTGAGCGGCCGGGAGGACCACGCGATAACCGAAACGCCTAATCACCTCCAATCTTGTCTGCCACCATGAAAGTAACTGGCGCTCGCAAATCGGTGATAGAGGGCCAAGAATCACTCGCGAATGTGTGAAAAAAGGGCGGGAACAAGAGCTTGCCTAACGGACTTTCCCGTCGGGTCGCCGATAAAGCCATCGGTCAATGTCTTTTCTTTGGGAGGTATCATGTCGCGTCGATTGTATCGAGCAGAACGTTGCCGGGATCTGGCGGAGGAATATCGCGCGATTGCTGCGCTTTGTCCCTCAACGGAAACACGAAGCCTCTATTCGCGGATGGCAGAGCATTACAACAAGCTTGCTGAAGCCGAGGAGCTGAGCGCGCTGGCCTACGGGCGTTAAGCTGTTCGACGAATCGACCGGGCGGCGCCGCGCCGCGTTCGATAACCTAAAGACCCAGAGCCCTCCCATCCAACAAGGGGCGCGGACAGGAAGGAGAGAAACATGACAGGCAAATCAGTCTTCGCGTTCGCAGCAATTCTCACGCTTGGCAGTCTATCACTTGGCACCGCTGCTTTCGCTGCCGACGGCGGTGGTGGTCATGGCGGCGGCGGACACTTCGGCGGTGGTGGTCATGGCGGCGGCAGCGTTGCACATTTCGGTGGTGGCGGTGCACACTTCGGCGGCGGACACATTGGGGCTGGACGGTTCGTGACTGGACATGGGCCACGCGCACCCGTAGTGGCTGGGCGCGGACCTAGACCGGGCGCACGTGTCGCGCCTGGATATGGCGCCCGTGCATTCGCCCCTGGTGGTCACCGCCGACATTTCTGGCACGGTCGTTGGTGGGATTACGGCGTTGGCCCGTGCTGGGTATGGTCGGACTATTACGGAGAATACGTGTGGGCCTGTGATTAAGGCTCTGATATAAGCCAGCCTCATTGGCTGCTTGAAATCACCGTCACTGAGGACCTCCTCTGAACCCCGCGCGCCGCGCCGACCGGCGCCGGGGACTTTTTATGTCGGCGAGTTACTCTCTGTTTTATCGAGCGCAAATACGATTGTCTGCGCGCGCAATTGCAGGATTAAGTCCAGCAATCGCTCCTCCACGTGTAATGGTCGGTGCCGGAAAAATAACTCGTCTGACGAACTTTCCTCTACAGACGAGTTCGCAAGGGCATGCGACGCGTTCCTGGATACGCTCAAGTCGTCTCTGGTCAACCAGCCACCTCCTCACTAACCGGTCGCAGGGGCGGGGGAACCAGCAAGATCTGCGGCTACTACACGACTCCAAGAGATGTCGCTTGTCCAATATCAGATAGAGATCGACCGTGTTCGAACGGCAATCGACGAAATCGGAAGTCTACGCAGGACCATAAGACCTTTATGCCATAACAACGCCAACGCGCCGCCGATCGCGGCTCGACTCATATACTAATTAAATCATACATATTTTTAGGTCTAAATTTATGGTTGCGTGCGAGTGGACCTTATGCGGACGCCGCGGTAGCCTATGACCTCCCTCGGCAATCCCGACCTCAACGATGGTCGGATCCTCCATAACGTCGCCAGCAGTGCTGGCCGCCCGGGCCGCGGTTGGTGCATCCGCCGGTAATAGATTATCTAATTAGTATAATTAAAAACTATGTAGGATTTAATTGCCACAGTGCAATTTTCAGGTATTTAATTTTTGGGTCTTTATAGCTTGCGCTCTGCTGGGGGGGGGCGGCCATGCCAATTCGTACTTTTATACAACCCGGAGCGTTCGATCCTGAGGCAATCGGGGCGATGATTGAGGCTTTCGATGCCGCCTGTGAAAAGCTAGGCGACCTCGATCAGCCGGAAGTGGCGCGTGAAGTGATCGCAGGACGAATCGTTGCCGCGGCAAAACTTGGTGAGCGTGACCCGGCTCGCTTGCTGGAAGCCGCGCTCCGCAAACCGGAATAGCCGCGCCTGACGGTCGCCTTCGTTCCTCTCGTCAGCGAAAATCCTACACAGGTCATTTCTCGAACAAGTCGAGCGGGCGAGCAAACATATCGGGCGTGCGTTTGGCCTCGGTCGTATGGTGCCGGCGGCGCCGCTTGTCTGAGGCCATTCGCCTTCGGCAGGGCCCGTTTTAGTCAATACCCGTCATAGGTGTCTCTTGCACTCCATCAAGGGCGGGCGGGTCGAGACAATAGTCGTTGAACGAATGGCTCTGTTCGCGGTCGAGCACCTCAAAGGACGAAGACGGGTCGGACTTCGTTGCTCTGGACTGGCTACCTAGCGGGACCCCCGTCTCTCGATCAGCGAGGAATCATAAGCCTGCTTGTGGATACCGGGGATAATCTGCCGCTAGTCCCCGCTTGTCATGTTTGAAGGAGGCCAACAGGGCGTAAATTATCAACATCAGCTTTTCGACAATCTCCACAGCTTTCACGCAGGTTTTGCCGCACCTAAAGCGGTTGCGTTCGAGCACGAGTGAGTTCGGTTCATACATCATGGGTTTCGAGAACATTCTGGTTGTGGACAAAAGCGTTCATCTGCCCTCTTTTTGCGCATTCACCTTCAAGGGAGATGATCCTTGCGCAGTAGCCTGGATCGATTTCTGGGCTGTAGAGCCGTGCAGCAACGCTGAGACCGATTATGCACGCGGACAGGAATACGCGGAGGAGGCAATTTCGCATGTTCGCAAGACCAGCCAGCCTGCTTTTATTGAATGCGTTTTAATATTCATCGGCATAAAGCTGCGCGAACGGAATCAACGCGCTGGCGGGTTGGAAAATGGTTTCACGGATCGCATTGCCGAAGAGTTTCCAGGAGTTGTAGAGCGGGTACTCATGCGCGTCCTCGCATGGCGCCCAACGAGGCCAGCGCGGTTTCCGGTTCACTAACGCTGAGACGCAGACCAGCGGTGCAATACACGTGGTAGATCGGACTCGGTAATCTCTGACGCCAGCGAATTAACTTTCCACATCGATTCAGCGAGCTCCAACATCTCTCCATAAGTCAGAGCGCGTATTGCTTTGGCAATTTCATCAAGGCGGGAGTGACCGAGCTCGTTACGAGGACTTTCTGGCTCAAATTGGTTCCCGCGCCAATTCTTCGGCCGATAATCGTCTAAGGTTGTATCTAGATCGCGTACACCTTTCAGCAGCTCGAACCCCGACATCTAATCCCCTCCGTCGTTGCGTCGCCTCGCCAAGGTTTTATACCAAGGACAATCTCCGGCGAGGCATTCTCACCGAACTGCCAAAACCTCGCAATATCGGTCTGAGCGCGCGCCATTGGTGCACGTGATGGTAGATTGTTGATTGAATTGCCCGGATTGGGGCCAGGCGATTCTGAACCTAAGGACAGCCACCGAAGCCGAGAAGGCTGCAGAAAGGTGAGGTTTCCGGCTTGACCGCTGCCCTAGCCAAGGCCCCCCTTCACCTCGCACGCCAGCCCACCGCCGAAGCCGAGCACGGTCAGCAGGCGGTGGCAGCGGTTGCAGAGCCAATCGTGAGGCGGATGGCGCCGCTTCGAAGTGGTCCCGACCTGGCCGGTATGAGGACGCCGATCCCGAGCATCTCGCTCGATACATTCGGCATCTATGAGCTGCCAGAGGCGAGATAGACATAGGCTTGCCCCCGATCGAGAAAGAGCGTGCGATTATGCCGGGTGATTGGTAGGCGTGCCCGCAGCGTCCGCCGACGACATGCGCTCGGTCTCACCGATACGAAACCCGCTGACGACGTCTTCGAGCAACTCGCGCACCCAATACCTTGCCAAGGAGATGGCGGGCGAAAGAGACCGTATCAATCGGCAGCTCCACGCGAGCGAGCGGCGGCTATCCTTGGCGGCCAGGCGTGACATTCGCTCGACCCATCCCGCGGGTGAAGGCCCCGACTCGAACTGATTGTCGAAATACTGGGTCTCGCGGGCGATCTTCCCGCCGAGGAATTCCCCGGTAACTGACGGTGAAGACGGCCGCCCGTCGACGATACTACCACCTCCGATATGCGTCTCGGTTATTTCGCCGTAAACTCGCGCGCAAACACATTGATGACGCTTACCGAGGAGCTAATGCCTCCACGCGGTGCTCGACGAGATGCCAAATGATCTCCTGCGGAACCGCGAGTGACAGCGTCTGTTCACGAGTTAATCCAAGATAAGCGCCGCGAATGATGCGACCAGCCAAGCCGTGTGAAACCGCGACGGTCACTTCCTTTAAGTCCGTCAGCCACGAGGAGACGCGCAGCAAGGCCTCTTGGTACGATTCTCCGTCCGGTGCATGAAAAAACCAATCGTATGCGTTGCAGCCATCAAGCCGGCCCGGCCAGCCCGCATGAATGTCGATCCGGGTCAGGCCGTCCCAAGAGCCGATGCTGACTTCCCGAATACGCGGTTCAATCACCGGAGCGGCATCGATGAAATTGCAAATTATTTCTGCTGTTTCGCGCGTGCGCCCGAGGGGACTGATGTGCAAGGCAACGTTGCGCCCTTTCAGGATTACCGAAAGAAGGCGACCGGCATCTTCCGCTTGCTTCCGACCGCGCCGTGTAAGGGGGGAGTCCAGCTTTCCCTGATATCGCCCTTGTGCATTCCATTCCGTTTCGCCGTGTCGCAAAAGGTATATCTCGCCAGCCATTCCTGCCCTCTGGGACTACACTTGTTGGTGATCATGACTTCAGCCGAAAGGACACCCAAAGCACTGCTGGCCAGAAGTCCTGCTTTCGCATTGGCTCTGCGGGCACCAGCTAGATGCCGCTACCTATCCGAGCTGGAGAAACCAGGCGCTGATGATGATTCCCCGCCAGCGGAAGCCTTCGCTCGAATAGCCAGCCGCTCCAGGCTCAACTCCAGCGAGCTTGCATTGACCCTGTCGGCGACTAGATGTCAACTTTCAACGGTTCACACAGCTGGTGCCGCAGATGGCAAGCACGGTGATGCTCGATTTGATGGGGGGCGTTGCGCTCCTGCTCTGGGGCCTCCACATGGTCCGCAGTGGCATCATCCGTGCGTTTGGCAGTGACCTGAGGCGCACGCTGGGCTTAGCGCTTCGAAACCGGTTCACGGCCCTTTTAGCGGGCCTCGGCCTCACCGCCGTGCTTCAAAGCAGCACCGCCACGGGACTGATGACCGCCTCATTCACAGCGGCTGGCCATCTGGATCTGGTCACGGGGCTGGCCGTCATGCTGGGTGCCAATATCGGCACCACCTTGATCGTGCAAGTCCTGTCCTTTAACGTCTCCGCGGCCGCACCCGCCCTCTTTGTGGCCGGGCTCATCGCGTTCAACCGCGGACGGCGCACCTGGGTACGCGACGTCGGGCGCGTGGCCATTGGCCTCGGGTTGATGCTGCTGGCGCTGCACATCCTGCTCGATTCGCTGACGCCGGCCGAGAATGCCCCGAGCGTTCGAGCCCTGCTGGCCGCAATCACGGGAGAGCCTGTTCCGTGCGTCGCGCTGGCAGCGCTTTTGACCTGGGCCGCGCATTCGAGCGCCGCGGTGGTGCTCTTCACCATGTCGCTCGCTTATTCGCAATTCATCACGCCGGTTGCGGCTCTTGCGCTCGTCCTTGGCGCCAATCTCGGCGCCGCCATCAATCCGATTCTTGAGAGCGGAACCGCAACCAATCCAGCGGGTCGCCGGC
>JASHRR010000777.1 GCA_030037185.1 Xanthobacteraceae bacterium
AAGACCCAGCTGGAATGCGGTGGTCGGGAGCCTGGGCCGCAGGCAGCAGTGGATCAGCGATGTCGATAGGGGTTAGCACCGGGTCAGCGTAATCGAGTTCTTGGAGTTCGCGGAGGGGCTGGGCTTCGATCCGCGCTCCGCTATCTGGCGCATCTTCGAAGCGCTGACCGGCCTCACCGGCCTGGTAGACGGGCGTCAGGGAGATTTGCGACGCGTGGGCAGCTGATGTTCGTCTAGCCCCGGCACGTCCTTGCCCGTGATGGCAGTGTACAGGCGGTTCTCTCGTAGGCGCTGATCGTTCAGGCGCTCGACCACCATGTCGATCCACGCGTGCTTAAACTCGCTGAACGAGCCCTTCCGGCCTTCGTTCCATGTCTCGCAATAATCGCGAACCTCTTCGAGGCAGGCGGGCGGCAACTCGTCGAGAATATCGGCTGCTCGAAAGATCGCCTCGACAGCGCAGCAGGCGCGCCGGACGTCTGGGTTCTGGAGCGCGTCTGGCAGGTGTGCGTGGCTGACCGGCATCACGGCTATTCAATGCCGCCACGGGGGTGCCTGTCGTACAGGCTGAGCACGCCTTTGCGCTCACGTTTGCGCGCGTCGTCGAGCATCTGCTGCGCGTACTCATACCAAGCTTGTTTGAGCGCGCCCCGCGGACCCGAACGCTCCCTCGCCATCTCGCGGAACGCATCACGCAACGCCTCCAGGTGCGGGCAGGGCAGCTCGGCGATCAGCTCATGCGCCTCGTGGATGTTGTTCATGATCCGAATGGCTTTGCGCGTGTCCCAATCGTCGATGGTCGAAATGATGCGGTCTTTGATCTGGTGCGGCTGCATATCCGCCACCCTTCTCCCCCCAACACGTTACCAATACGTGAACTGCGGCAATGTTCCCGACCTCGGTCATGTTGCGAACAAAAAGTCGGGTGTGAGTCGAAACCACTGCACGCGACTGATTCGCGTCGAGAAAGGAGAAGATCCGACATGGATCGCACTACCAAGCACGTTATCACCGGCGTCGTCACCGTGGCGGTTGGCCCGGTCGCCACGCTCCTCCTCACGGACATCTACAAGGGGCTACGGCCGGACGGCTCGCCCATCCCATTCGTGTTTCCGCTGAAGGCTGCGTCTGCAACATCGAGCAGCGCCGCCATGATGGTGGTCGAGCGGAAGTCCTGACCGCGGGCGCTGGACACGCTGCGCGGTGGACGTGCGCGACCCTTGCCACGCTGCCCAAAAACAAAACCCTCCCCCAAGGGCCAAACCAAGGGAGAGGGCCGACAGCCTCTGACTGAGAGAGGGTGTGGTTGGTCCGCGTCAGAAGCAGTGCTGTTGGCAGACGGTCTGGTGAGTCTACTGGTTGTATTGGCAGATGGTCTGGCAGTTGCCGTAGGCGACCTGCTGGCCCGGATGGCGGATTTGGTCCGCTACGCTGGGCTTGGTGGGAGTGGCGTTGGCCGCAGTGGCGACGAACGCGACAAGCAGAGTGCAAGTAAAGAGACGCATGTACTTCCTCCTGTTGTTGAGGGCTGCCTCTCTGCCTCGTCTTCATCGCACTGTAACTGAGTCAACTTGACTCACATCGAAAAGAAGTATCGCTCGCAGATTTCCCTCGCCGACCAATGCACACTCCATCAGAACCCAAAACATTTTTTAGGTAACATCGGGCCTCGCAAAATCGACACCCCCCATCAGAGCCTTCTCGCACCTGTTCCCCCTGTCCGCCGACTGAACCCTTCTGATCCAGAAGGACCCAGCTGGGATGCGATGGTTGGGGTCTGTTAAATTGACCACATCAGCTTTTATGGCTTGACACTCTGATGCGATCGGGCAGCCTCTCTGGCCTCCAGAGCCCAAGCGCTAAGCGGGCCGCCTCTTGAACGTTCAGAGCCCGCAGCAATCGCAGGATGACGCTAGAAAACGACGGCGTCTCGCCCTTGCAGATAGGGCGCGTTCATCCCGCGTTCATCGGCAGGCGCACGGGCGCGACTATGCCGCACCGCTGCGATGGAAACTGCCGAGTTTGACTAGCGAGCGGCTGGGGTGCTCAGAAGTAGAGTAGTGGAGTATCAGCATCATGATACGTAACATAGCGATTGGTTTGGCGGCAGCAACCATCGCCATAGGCGGCTCAACGCTGAGTATGTCGGCTCTTTATGGCCAGGAGAGCGGCATCAGCAAGGGCAACATGAGCGGGTCTGTTAAGAGCCACCGCTTCGGGCCCAGCACCGAGGAGGAACGCGGTGGGGGCAACCGATCCGCCGAACTCACCCCGATGCAACGCGAGCATCTCAGGGGGATCATCCGCGAACGTTTCGCCGAGCTCACTCCGATGCAACGCGAGCGTGTTAGGGAGTTCGTGCGCGAACGCGTCGCCGAACTCACCCCGATGGAACGCGAACGTCTCAGAGGGACTATCCGCGAACGCTTCGCAGACCTCACCCCGGTGCAACGTGAGCGTCTCAGAGGGATCATCCACGAACGCTTCGCCGAGCTCACTCCGATGCAACGCGAGCGTCTCGGGGGGATGATGCGCGAACACTTCGCCGAGCTCACTCCGATGCAACGCGAGCATCTCAGGGGGATCATCCGCGAACGCTTCGCCGACCTCACCCCGATGCAGCGCGAGCGTCTCAGGGGGTTCCTGCACGAGCGCTTCGCCGAGCTCGCTCCGATGCAACGCGAGCATCTCAGAGGGATGGTGCGCGAGCGCTTCGCGGACCTCACCCCGATGCAACGCGAGCGTCTCATCAGGTTCCTTCGCGACCGCTACGGGCAGTTCACTCCGCCCGAACGCGAGCGTTTATATCCTCAAGGCCCCTACGGCCGTCGCTGAGCGAAATCACCACGGGCGGCTCGACGTTGGTCGTCAACTGGCTCTCCGGCCACTGCACCGGAGAGCCTATGAGAATCTTGTCCGCTGATAAGGGACCCTGAAGGCGCAAAAACCTGACCGCTCGGCCCGCTTCGCTCTGCGGTGCGCTGTGAAGAGCGCGCAGAGCAGCGATAGGCCCCCCTCGCACTCGCTTCGCTCGTGCTCGGGCCCCGCGGGCCTTTAGTGGGTTCTTTGAAGTCGTGTGCTGCCGTTTTGACATTTCGATCCGGCGACCAGAGGCTCATTTCGCGCGACGCGAAGCCGAAGAGCGAACGCAGTTCGCGTCCGCAGGCTGAGCCTTCAGCAGCGGAGCGAAACGCTTCGCGTCCCACGGGTCTATAGGGACAACTGGTGTCGCTGCTGATCTAATGGCAGCGCCGGTGTCTGTTGCGCCGGCAGGTCTGCTGGACCCAATGAGCCCGATGGGTTGCGCCGGTCCTTGCGGCCAGGTGGGGCCACTCCCGGAACCATCGCCGAAACCTTGCGAGCAAAGAAAATGATCGGAAAACTTTTTTCTTGACGACAGGCAACGTTTTTGGGGAATTGTCAAACTGAGACATCGCAGAGGTGTATTGTTGGTATTGTATTGACCTTCTCATAGCCCTTGGTATAAAGTTTATGAGGTGGAGGGCTATATTGATTGCTCGATGCACTTTTAGTTGTTAGGCCAGGGGGCCGACGTAGATTCGTCTCCGAGCTAGCGCTGATCGCAGTCCGCAGGTCGGTGCGGGCATCTTCCCAAGGCAGGTCAGGCTAGTATTGTTCCCGGTACGGAACTTAATCCGCGAGTGGGCCTTGGGGGCTGCGCCGAAATCCCACCCATTAGCGGCAACGCGAGTGCCGTCAGCGAGCTCCCAATGTGGGTAGCTGGAATCTGGCCCGTTCTGAACCCCGGGAACGTGTCGTACGCGAAATGCCGGACGACGCATCGGGGAGACCGGACGAGGGCGTTCTCGGAATCATTTCGGAGGTTGGGGCGGCGATGCCGTACAAGATGTTCGACACGGCGCAGGGTCAATTCTGCATTGACTGGGATACCTGCTGCCACATCATTCGATCGTACCATCGCTCCAAGCTCCAACTCGATTACTCGAAGGAGCAGCGGGAGTCCCA
>JASHRR010000778.1 GCA_030037185.1 Xanthobacteraceae bacterium
GCTGCAATTCCCGACGACGTGGAATGTGTGACCATTTTTGTTTTCGGTGTCAGCACCGCGAAGCAGCTCAAGCGGGTCACCGCTCACAAGGGGCGCTCGGTGACGTCTCTCATCAGGGAATGGGCCGCCAGCGCCGAGAGGCGGATTGTTGGACACCTCTCGGCGAAGGAGTTGAAGCGCTATTACGGCGCGGAGAACTTACCCATACGACGCGCGAGGGACGCACGATTGTCGTCGAGAGCCACATTGTCCGCGTCTCGTACGACAGCGAGACATTTGCGCTTGAGACGAACCGCGACATTACGGACCGCAAGCGTGCCGAAGACGCTCTGCGCGACAGCGAAGAGCGGCTGCGGCCCATTTACGACGGAACCTACCAGTACATTGGGCTGCTTTCACCCGACGGGACTCGGTTGGAAGCGAACCGCGCCTCGCTGGAGTTCGGTGGCGACGCCTTTGGCAGCAAACGTGAGCACGTAGTTGGCCGCCCCTTCTGGGAAACGGTATGGTTCGTCCACACGCCTGGGGCGCCGGAGAGGCTGCGCGAGGCGATCGGGCGTGCCGCGGAGGGCGAGTTTATCCGCTATGAGGCGTCGCTCGTGCGTCCTTCGGGCGAGGAAGTCATATTCGACTTCTCGCTGCATCCCGTGAAAAATAGCCAAAGCGACGTGGTCCTCATCGTCCGGGAAGGCCGTATCATTACGGACCGCAAGCGTGCCGAAGAGGAATTAGCCAAGAGCGAGGAACGGTTCAGGACCTCAATCCTCCGATCGCCAGTACCTACCGCCTTGTTCGACGATCGGGAACAAATCCTTACCTCAGCCAAACTTGGCTCGCGGCGGCTGGAGGCGTTTCGGCAGCGGGATTCCAACGAGCCGAGGATTGGACAATACATGCCTACGGTGAGCGCTCGGGCGAGGTATTGGGGTTGATTCGACGGCCTATTGCGACGGAACCGGAGGCGCTGACGCAGGAACTGGTTCTCACTCTCGGTGGCGAAAGAAGCCTCTGGAATTTTGTCACTTCCAGCTTGGGACTCCAGTCAGACGGACGACGTCTCTTCGTTTGCGTGGCCCAGGACGTAACCGATCGCAGAACTTATGAGGAGCGGATCGAGCTGCTGATGCGTGAAGCGCGGCATCGCACCAAGAACATTCTCGGTCTCGTACAGGTGATTGCGCGCCAGACTGCCGCAGGTAAAGGGCAGGACTTCATTGGCCGCTTCAGCAAGCGCATCCAGGCGCTTGCGGCCAATCAGGACCTGGTTCGGCATGAGCGGCACCAAATTGATGTGAAGGATTTAGTGCAAAGTCAACTCGGGCACTTTGCGGACCTGATCGGAACTCGGATCAACTTTGACGGACCGAAACTACTTCTGAACGCGACCGCCGCCCAAGCCATTGGCCTCGCAATCCACGAACCGCGACCAATGCCGGAAAATACGGGGCGCTCTCCGTCAATATGGGTCGGCTGGATATCTCTTGGGGCGCCGACAGCGACACCTTCACTATGAGTTAGGTCGAACGCGATGGGCCGCCCGCATCTCCGCCAAAGCGCAGACGGTTCGGCACCATCGTCATGGAGGCGATGGCTGAGCGCAGTGTGGACGGTCAGGTTGATCTTGATTATCCGCCCTCAGGCTTGACCTGGCGCCTAACCTTCGCAAAGGTGCTGGAATCCAACGGGGACACGGGTTCACGAGGCCTCGCGTCTTTTCGGACGGGAGCGACCACGTGATGCGGCCATTTGCGCTTGAGATTACCACGGGTGATTTCGCCTTTGCGGCGCGTCGTCGCCTGACCGCCATCAGTCTGTTGGCACCTTGAATTCCCCACGCGGTCTTCTCGATCGCAGTGGCCTCGTGGGCGGCCCCCAGCCATACCGCTTTGCTCGCGATCCTTGTAGTGGCAAGTTTGCTCTTGCGCTGTCGAGTTGGTCAACGTAGTGCCAATACATGTTCGTGCGTTTCCGCCAGAACCGTCGCCGGTTGCAGTACTCTCTGATTGAGACGCGTCGCGCCGACGGTAAGCTGCGGTATGAACACATCGCCAGGCTGAGAGCCGTTCCGATCCAGCCTTCGATTGCCGATCGGATCACCTTCTGGGGCGTGCTGCACCAGCGGCTTGGCAAGCTTTCCAATCGCGCCAGCCAGGAAACGCTCGGCAAGCTGATCGAGACGACGGCGGATGATGAGCGGCTTTGGTCGACTCTTCACGACATGTTTGCGTCGACAGCCGCAGACCAAAAGGAATTGCCAGCCGACACACAAAGCGCGAATGCCGTCGGCAAGGCAGCGGCGGCTGATGCGGCGGCCACTGCCGAGCGCGTCAAGGAGCGGTTCGCCAAGATCGACAGGGGCGAGAATATGGAAGCCGGACTCCGCAAGCCGCCGACGTATGAAGATGCCGAGCGCATCCTGCTGGCTGCTGGCTTCATGAAGCGCGGCATTCGCCATGTCGAGCATTTGGCCAATCTCTTCGACGAGCTAGAGCATCGTGGCATTAAGCAGGCTATTTTTTTGGGACGCGTGGAGCAAGCATTATGAGGCAGCCGACCGTCGCATTGACCGGCAGGCCGAGCCTGATGTGCTGCGCAAGCATGGGCTCGCGTGGTGCGAGGATGATCCACAAAGCCAATAGTGCGAGCGTCCTGCAATTTCCGGAGCATGCTCCACCTGCTATCGGGGGCTAAGTATGGCTAATCACGAGCCCCCACCACCTGAGGCACACGAGCCATCACCCGTAGCATTGGGCTGTCTTGGCGTTTTGGGGGCTATCTTGCTGTTGCCCGGTCTCTGCTCGGTATTGTTTGCTCCAAGCCTGCTACTCGATCCGAACATCAAATTGGGGGGGCTAGGTGTCTGGGCCGCGGGCATCATTTTAGGTGCCCTGGGCGCCTTTCTCATCACGAAGGTTATCCGGGCACTCATCCCGGCGCACCGGGATAGCGACACTTGACGGAAGGCCATTGCGGGCTTGTCTCCGGCTTACGCAGTGGTTATCGTCTAACCACGCAATCGAACCGGAACCGACGTCTCTGGCTCTAAGCAACTCGGAAAAACAGGCCCGCCACGGCGAACGCCACCTTGGTGTCGATGGCGAGAAGGCGCGGGTTAGGCTCATTCTCGACGCCAGCACCAGGGCGAGAATGGACCGCCTCGCAAGGCACGATAGGTATATACAATAACCACTATCGGTGAGAGAACTGGTCGAGAGAGCCGAGCGGCGGGTAACTGGACGGCTACCGGGCAAGGCGCTCGATGCCTATCTCGACGGAGAATAGACGCATCGTCATCAAGCACGGTTATGCCATAACCGAGCAACGAGATGCATCATCAACGACCAGCCCGCGATGACACGGAACGATGGTGTGAAATTTGGGTGCAGCAGACGGACATGCTGAGGGAGGAGATGCGCGAAACTCTCGACATGGTGAAGCGGATAGCCACCGACCGTAAGAGAGGTGCGACCAACGAATGATCAACTCCACAGGCCGCAATCGGTCGCGCATCTACTTTACAGCCTCTCCAACGATGTATGCCCTCAAAGGCGCGATGACGGAGTTCAAAAACGCGCTCAGGGCATGCGATGCCACCCTCGACCGAGCGCTGATGTCACGACCAGACGATGACAAACCAACGCACCCCATTAAGCCAATGCGCCATCGCCGACGAAAAAACACCAATCAGGTGCATTAACGACAATCAACGCCGATGGTCGAGGCCCTGACGATTGGCGCGGGGGCCACAGGCTCAAAGCGCTCCAGGTTCCGTTGCTCTCGATGGCGATAGGGGAGCCAATAGATGTGAAGACCGGCCTCCAGGCGTTAGCCCGACCGAGCGCGCAAGCCATCGTCAGCGATGGCTTTTTTTTAACGCACGGTCAATCAACGGAGCGCCGAGACGCGGAAGCAGATGGGGAAGCACCAACCTCAGCGGTCAGCTCATTGCCTCAGAGGACGAACCGCCTTGACCAGACCGCGGCGCTCGGGACCAGGCAATCCGGTGGACTCGCCAGGTCACCGCGTTCTCATTCCGCGCGCCAACACGCCTCCGCCGCTCCAACCGGAGCTGATCAGCGGTTTACCAAAGTGGGCAAAACGACAGCCAACACCAAAGCGGAGATGCGTGCCAGAAACCTGTATCCCTAACGACCGGTAATACCCTCAAGCAGCCGCCGCTCGCGCTCTTTGGCTTCTGCTAGGCGCTGAGCGACGTATTCAAACGGAACAGCGCGGACCGCTTCTCGGTGCTTCGGTGCGCCGCTCGAGCGGTCCCACTCACGGCCGAACTCCACGAAGGCTTGCAGGACGGCGGGCGGCTGTTCGTCGATCCGGTCGGCGATGCTACGGAGGGCTTCAAATATGGCGCACGCGGATCGGACGTGGAACTCCTTGAGTGCCTCGTTGATCTGGCGGCGACGGATAAAGTCACGATCGCTCATACCGGGTAATGCAGACAAGCAGGGCGAGGTTCCGTGCAGCGCTTAGCCATCACGTCACACGCTGTTGCATCGAGCAGCAATTCGACATCCCGTGCCCACCTCCTTCGGTCGAATTGCAGCGCGGGCAGCGCGTCAAACTCAAGGAGCGCAGAAAGCAGCCTTTCCTCATCACCGCATTCTGTCCGGCGCAAAAGCCGATAACCGAAACCTCGCCAGCGATAACACACGTCAGCGCCGGCGATGCAACGTAGCTGTGCTGTGTGCTCGATCGGGGCGAAATCGAGACGGAACGGACTGAACGGCTCGCCGTCAGCTATGCGTGCCACCAGAGATGCTAAGCTCAGCCCTGTCGGACGGCAACCATGAAGGAGGTTTGACATGGCGCGGCGGAGCTCGCCGACGCTTCGGCCCGGCGTTCGCGGCGATGGTGACGACCGCGACGTCGGACGCCGCTATCGCGGCGCCAAGTCTTTCGCGGGCATCCGCAGGAACCGAAGGTACCCTGACGACTGGCCCTCGGTCCTTCGCCGCAGTAAACGCCGAACGCTGACACTGACCTGCCGGGTAGGCGAGGATGTTGCCACCGGCCGGCTCCTCACCGCTACACCGGATGGAACGAAGCTCTCGCGTGAGGAACCGGATGCGCGAATCGCGCACGTCTGTGAGGGGCGAGGGTGGCGAGGCAGACCGCCTTCATGACCGCGACCGATCAGGCGCGGGCTAAGGTGAGCCGGTATAGAGCGTGCCAAGTGAGTGGCGACCGCGCCGTTTCGGCCCTACGAGAGGGCCCCTTTCAAAACATGTCGACCCGGAAACCGTGGCTCCCCAGTTAGGCAATCCCACAGATAAACGGCGAGCCCTATGTCGCCTGTCCACAGCAAATACCGGCCCTGGCCGTACTGCTCGCGCGCCTCGCGACACCGCTCGATGGACGCCATGGCGAAGGAGGGCGCTCTCATCAACCAGCGCTCGTCCTGCGTTTCGGCGATAGAGCTTAACGAAGGCATAGCCATTGCCGCGGATGCGGTTCGGGGCGGAGGCACGGCGCGATACGGGCTGTCTGAAGTGGCAGAGGCTCGAACCTTTTGCCAGCGGGCCCGCATGCCGCGTGAACTCGCCGCCCGCGGGGAGCAGCGCTTCCAGCTCAGGTGTGCTGACAGGGGCGTCTGCGAAGGTCGTTACTATCCTCGGCGCGCCGTGGCAATGCTGACGACCCGCGACCCCGTACCATTGCAGGCTGATTGCACGGCATTGGTTGCGAGTGTGCGAGGGACGGCCTCAGCAACTCGCGCCCGTTGGTCCTCCCCCGGCCACGCCCATGGCAATAATTCGGTGAAGCCATGGGTGATGGCGCCGTGGCCACCTCGGTCGCGAACCCTGCCCGTGCGCATCCTTGTGTAGCGCCCAGAACAAACCGAGTGGCGTCGTCCTGCCCGCTTGGCGGTTCTCCCCGCCAGCCGTCTCACTGGTCCTCATCTCATTCCAGGTCCTGTTGGTTGCAGAAATGTGAGAAGCGCAAACAGTATCAGAACGACAACCCCCCACAGTGTAAAATTGCGCAAGAAGGATTCGCGCCGGCCGTCCTGAGGCGAGGACCACTCAGCGGGGCTCTCCCACGGCCAATTGTATCCGCTTCTGATTTTGATAATCATTGCAGCCCCAAGTGCGGCAATGCCGAAAAAGAAGGCATATGTAACCGCATCGCGGCCTGGCAGCAATAACTGCAACATCCGAACGACGATGATTGCAACACCAACTCCGTACAGCAGCGGGATTAGCCATTGGATCAGTCGCCTCTTATCCATAAGAAAATCTCCGTCATCTATCCAAGCGATGGCTCCACCTGCGAATTATGGGGAGGCGGAACCGATCGGTCGCCGAGACAGGATAGATAGAAAACTCGGTGGCGCATGGTATGCTGACCATTTATACGATTGTCGTTCCAGTCCCGTGTCGCGCATCGAGGCGACGATCACCGAGCCCGCGCCCAAAGCGGCCTATACGAGCGAATAGCTTCTGCTGCCATCGCACGGCAGCGAATGCGAATAGCGCGGGACTAAGCCACCATCAGACAGTTTCCGACCTGCCAGAAGAAAGGCGGCAAGATGCAAAGCCGACGTCGCTCCCGGGGCGCAGTGAGTTTCGTGGAATCCCTGATAAGCTGCTCAATCAGGTGCTCTGGCCTTGTGGAATAGCGTTCAGAATGCGTCTCGTATTTATGACAACGGCGACGAAAAGCAGCGGTAGTTCTAGCAGCAGCCAGAGCCACATATATACGAAATCCTGCTGCATCGATCTCTGAATGGCGTTGGAAAAAAGAATGCCGAACGTAAAGGACAGGACCACCAACGCAATGATCGTCCAGATCACTCTTTGCCTGATTGAAGCGTGCGACATCCCAAAAGCTCCCTCCGCGATTATTGATTAGTCGTCGCTCGCCGAGCGCCGGTTCATTCGTATGCGCCCGATGATCTTTTTCGGCGTGCAGCACCTCTGGCCGGTAGTGGCCAGCCCATGGGTGAGTGGCACCGCAATAGGGCCCCAGGACTGCGGCTCTCGTGATCTATCTATCTGCTGCGCGATCAATTTCTGTCCGAGGTCCTGCCTGGCCGAACTGATGGCCGATCTGTCCATCTGTCCAGCGTCAGGCTTGTCACTGCCACCATCGCCCGGATGAGCC
>JASHRR010000779.1 GCA_030037185.1 Xanthobacteraceae bacterium
GTCCGGTGACGGCCCGTGCCAGTGCTGCGGATGGAATTTCGATGTTGGACAGGTAAACCTCAAGCACCTCGAGGGTGCCTCGATCTAGGGCACCTCAAGCCACCTTGCTCGAGCACCTCGACCTCGAGCGCTCGAGCATCGCCTCGAGTACGTCGCTCGAACACCTCGAGGGTGCAGCGCAGATGACCTTAAAAATAAACAGGATGCCAGACCAGTGCCGTACGCGATCCCGCCGGGGCGGCGCGGCGGCGTCCCAGGCCGAAAATCCTGGGACGCAATCCACCACCTAACCTTCAGATTCAAACTGTTCAAACAAGGTCTTAGTCTCGTTGCCGCGCACTCTGAACATCTTTTGAAAGAAGAGATTGTTTGGAATCTGAATGACGGCGCCGCTGCTCTCGCGGACGACTATGAACATCAGATTGGTGTCGATCACGCGTCCGCTCAGATTCTCGGGCAGCATCTCTATTGTGTCGCCGAGACGGAAGGGGCGCCAAAAGGCAATAAAGAAGCTTGCCGTTATATTGCTGATCATCGTCCAGGTCGCCAGAAAACCAACCCCGACAATGGTCGCGACGCTAACCAGAACAGTCCAAAGTCCACCGACGCTGACGCCCCAGATCTCCAGCACCAGCATTGCGGCAATAACCCACAACACACCGATCAGCAGGCGCGTCAAACTCAGCACCGTCTCGTAGGGTAGGCGAAGCCGGCCCGCCAATTGCCGCAGCGACTCCTGCAGTGGCCGCTTCAGCAGATGACTGAGGGCAAAAGCACCGATCACTACGGCGATCGTCGCAAGCACCGCGACCAGGCTGATATGCTGTCGATCCAACCAGGCGGCAAAGTCATTCATCGGAGCGGCTCCAGGGCTGCACAAATATCAATGCGGTCGTTGCATGAGGGGTCGCTGATCACACTTGCGTCGGGATCGTCAACAGCGCCACCATCGAGGTCACCTGCCTGGCAATCCATCTGTCGATCTCAGCGGGTGACCCACCGTGACGCCGAACTCGGCCGCGTTGGTCTCACCCCAGCTGTACAGTTCTGTCAGCACGCGCGCCAGCGACTTGGCCCGTGCCGCCAGGGCATAGGTCTCCGGCTTGTCGCCGCTCGCGGATTTGCGGTGCTCGATCAGCCCTGCCTCGGCCAGCTCGTGCAAGCGCTGCGACAGCACCTTGTCGCTCAGGTTCGGCATGAACTTGCGCAACTCGGCGTAGCGGAGCGGACCGAGCGACAGGTAGCATAAGATCACCGTTTTCCATTTTCCGCCGAGCACTTGCAGCGTGAATTCGGTGGGACAATTGAAGCTCTTGGCGAGTCTGTTAGCCATTGGGCATCGCTTCCTTCCGTCGTGCGCTCCGTTATCGTGGTCAAACGATTTTTCACAGGCCGAGGGTCGACTAACTAACTGGTGCGTTGAATGTGCGCGATGGTCCGTTGATAGCTTGTTGCCAGCCCGACATTCGGGTGTCTTTCGTCGCCTTAAACCACAGCCTTAAACACGACCGCCAGCCCGAGGACAACACGTGAACACTTTAAAGTCACCTGATCGATCCGTCCGCCTCACGCGCCGCGGCGTTCTTGGCGGCGGCGCTCTGGTGTTGTCCGCAGCGATAATCCCAGGTGGCGGATACCCGGCGGCGAACCGGACCGCCAGCCTGACGGCTTGGGTGCGTGTCGGTCGAGACGGTGCGCTCACAATCATCGCTTCCCAATCCGAGATGGGACAGGGGATTACGACTACCTTGGCGGCCGCGATAGCCGATGAACTCGATCTATCCCTGGAAAAAGTCGCGATCACGTTCGCGCCGTTTGCGCCGGCCTATCGCGACCCGGTCTACAACTGGATGTTCACCGGCAACAGCCAGAGCACCTCATCGTTCCATCAGTTGATGCGCCAGATGGGTGCGGCGGCGCGAGAAATGCTGGTCTCTGCGGCGTCAGCGCGGTGGGGAATCCCTGTCGACGGCGTCAGTGTGCGCAACGGCAAGATTGTGCATCCTGATGGCCGCCGGACCTTGAGCTATGGCGCGGTCGCGGCCGATGCTGCAAAGCTGCCGGTGCCAACCAGCCCGAAGCTCCGCGCCGATCCGCCTTCGGCGGGGCGCGCGCAGCGACGTTGGGATATCCCAGCCAAGGTCGACGGCAGCGCCGAATTCGGCATCGACGTGAAACTGCCAGGGATGCTGCTGGCAGCCATCCGCCGCGCGCCGCGGCTTGGCTCGAAGCTCGAAAATTACGACGCAGAATCGATCAAATCCCGGCCCGGCGTTATTGCGGTGCTGGAAATTCCCGACGGTTTGATTGCCGTCGCCAAGACCTACTGGCAGGCGAAACGGGCGCTTGAAAGCTCGAGCCTCGTATGGTCGGCCAGCGGCAGCGAGTTCACCAGCGCTACCGCATTCGATGAGGTGTACGCGCACCGGCTGTCATCCGGTCCATTTTTCACACATCTGGAGCGGGGTAACGCGTCGTCCGGGGTTGACGGTGCCACCAAACTGGAAGCGACCTATCAACTGCCATTCGAGGCGCACGCCACCATGGAGCCGATGAACTGCACGGCCCGTGTTGCGGACGGCCGGTGCGAGATATGGGCGCCGACGCAAGGAATGGAGTTGGCTCAGGCGGTGGCGGCGCAGGTCACGGGACTGCCGCCGGAGCGGATTACTGTTCACCGCACGTTGCTTGGGGGCGGGTTCGGGAGAAGACTTCTCGCTGATTTCGTCAAGCAGACGCTGCTCGCCGCAATAGCGGTCAAGCAACCGGTGAAACTGATCTGGTCGCGCGAGGAAGATATTACGCACGACTTCTACCGTCCCGCGGTGGTGCACAGGATCGCCGGCGCGCTTGACTCCTCCGGATCGCCTGTGCGGCTCTCCCACCGCGTCATCTCGCCCTCGCAAATGCTCTATATTTTCCCACGCAGTATGCTCGGGGAAATCAAGGATTGGACCGAACCGGTCGCGCCTCCCGAGAAATTCGACACCATGGCGGTTGAAGGAATTATCGAGCATCCTTACGACATCCCCAATCAGCTGGTCGAACAGCACCGTCTCGAACTCGACATTCCGACCTCGGTTTGGCGCACTACCGGCCATGGCCCGAATAATTTCGTTCTCGAATGCTTTGTGGACGAACTGGCGGGAGCTGCCAAGCGCGACCCTGTCGCGTACCGGCGATCGATGCTGAAATCGGACACGCGGGCGCTCAATGTCCTCAATCTGGTGGCGGAGAAGGGCGGCTGGGATCGGGCATTTCCTGCCGGAGTTGCGCGCGGCGTGGCGCTGGCCAAGGCGTTCGGCGGCTACGTCGCGGCGATCGCGGAGGTCTCGGTTGGAGACAGCAGGCTCAGCGTAGGTCGGCTGACAATGGCTGTGGACTGCGGGCGAGTCGTCGATCCCGGTATCGCTGCATCGAATATCGAAGGCGGCGCGATCTGGGGCCTGTCGGCAATGCAGACCGAAATAACCTTTGAGCGCGGGCGGCCGGTGCAATCGAACTTCGATACGTTCGAGCCTGTGCACCTTTGGCAGACGCCCTCGATCGAGGTCCACTTCGTCCCGAGCGAGGACAAACCGGGCGGTACGGGAGAACTCGGGCCGGTGCCGGTTCCGGCCGCAGTCTGCAATGCGGTTTATGCGGCGACAGGACAAAGGATCCGCGCGCTCCCTATCACGCGCGGTGGTCTTTCATTTGCATGAGGCGGCGATGATCACACTCAACGTCAATGGGCGTACGGCGACGGTTGAAGCCGACGCCGACACGCCGCTGCTGTGGGTGTTGCGGGAACAACTTGGGTTAACCGGCACCAAATATGGCTGCGGCATCGCGGCCTGCGGGGCCTGTACGGTTCACGTGGATGGGCGCGCGGTTCGTTCCTGCTCATTCCCGCTGAGCGAGGCAAAGGACCGTAAGATCACCACGATTGAAGGGCTATCGCATAATCGTTCGCATCCGGTGCAGAGGGCCTGGATCGTGGAGCAGGTGCCGCAATGCGGCTACTGTCAGAGCGGCATGATCATGGCGGTGGCAGCCCTGCTCGCCGAGGAGCCGCGCCCGAGCGACGCCGATATTGATGCTGCAATCACCAACATCTGCCGGTGCGGCACCTACCAGCGCGTCCGCAAGGCGATCCATGTTGCGGCAGCCTCTCGTTAACGGCTCGCTCCGCGCTACCTCGCCTTATGCGGGCAAGGTCGATTGGATTGGCGGCAGAGGCTCCTCCTCTCCCGGCTTGCGGGGAAGGGTCGGGGTGCGACTGGGAGCTTGTGGAGAGGCCCCCCATCCGGAATTTGTGCGAAAGGCGCACAAATTCCGACCGCTCCCCGCAAGCGGGAGAGGTAAGGGGCACAAAAAATGGCGCTGCCCCGCGCTAGCCGGCAATCGGGAGTAACAAATGAGCGAAGGCAGGCGAGTGATCGTCCGATGGCGGGTGGGAATTGCGGCGACCGTCGCCGTCGTCATTGCAACCGGCGCGGTGATGTTCAGCCGAAACTTCATTCAGACCGCCGCTGCACAAAATCGGCTGCAGGAGGGAACCGAGACATTCGGCCAAATGGCGACCGTCCTTCAACATCCGCGCTGCATGAACTGTCACCCGCGCACGGACTTCCCGCGCCAGGGAGACGACCGGCACCGCCACACGATGAACGTGATGCGTGGACCTGCGGATCGCGGGGCGCCGGGCCTTCATTGTTCAGCGTGTCACCGATCGACCAATCAGACCGCGTCGGGCGTGCCCGGGGCGCCGGACTGGCATCTCGCCCCGTTGCGCATGGCGTGGGATGGTCTGTCGGCCGGCGAACTCTGCCGCGCTCTGCTCGATCCTGCCCGAGGCGGCATGAGGCCTGATCAATTCATCCCGCATTTCCAAACCGGGCTGGTGCGGTGGGCATGGTCGCCGGGCGCGGGTGCGCACGGCGAGCGGCGCGATGTGCCGCCAATTAGCTACGAAAAGTTCATGACGCTCACCCGCGAATGGATTGACCATGGAACGCCCTGCGCCAATTCCTGAGTGCACGGCAATCGCAGGTGCGAAAGAAGGTAACCAGAATGTCTCCGAGAGTGCAGTGCCCGCCCCCCTCGTCCCTAAGGGTTTGAGAAATCTTTGCTGTGCACGAGCAACCGAAGCAAACATCGGCCTCAGCAAAAATTCCGCGCCTTCGGCCTGATCTGATCGATGTGACCGTAAGGATCGAGGACATTGCGCGGCTTTAAGCCCTTCGGCACGCTTCTCGGATCGGGGGCGGGGCTCCCGTGGCGGAGTTCGTCACCGCGCCCATGCGGCAGCGGGAATGCGGAGTCCCGATCGCCAATGCTTGCCAGCTCGGATGACAGATCCGTCAATCGCTGAGCGACAAGATGGACGACCTCGCCCACGCGTTGGATGCGGCCGTACGCCGCCATCATGGCGGCCGAGAGAATAACCCGCCGCTGCTTCTCAAAAATGGCCGGCCAGACAACGAGATTGGCGATGCCGCTCTCATCCTCGAGGGTGATGAACATCACGCCCTTGGCGGAACCGGGCATTTGACGCACCAGTACGATTCCGGCAGCCTCCGCCCACCGGCCATTGTGCGACTGCATCGCCTCCTGACAGGTGATGATGCGCCGGCGGCGCAGGTCTTGGCGCAGGAAGGCGACAGGGTGATTGCGCAGCGTCAGCCCGGTATGGCTGTAATCCTGGACAACCTCGCTACCGGCTGTCATCGCCTTTAATTCAACGATCGGCTCGTCGATTTCGGGTACGGTTTCCCGGTCGCGGGCAGAGGCCGCTTCGAACAACGGCAATGGCTCGTCGCGCAGCGCCTTGATGGCCCACAGCGCCTCGCGTCTTGCTAGTTTCAGTGCGGGTTTGAAGGCATCGGCCTCGGCGATCCGCACCACAGAAGCGGCTGAGACGCCAGCACGGCGCCATAGATCGTAGACCGAGACGAACGGGCGATCCGCCCGTGCGCTGACGACCGCGTCGGCATCGGTTTTGGCAAGGCCCTTGACCATACGCAGGCCAAGCCGAACCGCGAAGACCCCCTCCCTACTCTGCTCCCTCGCCAACCCGCCTCCGCAGGCGTTCGGTTCAAGCGTGCAGTCCCATTGGGACGTGTTGATGCAAACCGGGCGAATCTCGATGCCATGGGTGCGTGCGTCACGGACGATCTGGGCCGGCGCATAAAAGCCCATCGGCTGGGAGTTAAGCAGCGCGGCGCAGAAGACATCCGGGTGCCGGCACTTCATCCATGACGAGGCATAGGCGATCAGCGCGAAGGAGGCGGCATGACTTTCAGGAAATCCGTAACTGCCGAAACCTTCGAGCTGCCTGAAGGTCTTCTCGGCAAAATCCCGCTCGTAGCCGTTCGCTATCATGCCGGCGACCAGCTTCTCACCGAATTTGGAGACGCCGCCCGTATGCTTGAAAGTTGCCATGGCGCGGCGGAGCTGGTCTGCCTCTCCGGGGGTGAAGCCTGCACATTCGATCGCGACGCGCATGGCTTGTTCCTGGAACAGAGGCACCCCCAGCGTCTTGCCGAGCACGCGCTCAAGCTCCGGCTTGGGATAGGCGACGTCCTCCTTGCCCTCTCTGCGCCTCAAATAAGGATGGACCATGTCGCCCTGGATCGGGCCAGGCCGCACGATCGCGACCTCGATGACAAGATCATAGAACGTGCGCGGCTTGATACGCGGCAGCATCGACATCTGGGCCCGGCTTTCGATCTGGAAAACCCCGAGCGTATCGGCCTTGCGGATCATCGCAAAAGTGCACTCATCATTGGCCGGGATGGATGCAAGGTCGTGGGTGATCCCCTTGTGCTCGGCGAGGAGATCGAAGCCGCGCTTCATGCAACTCAACATCCCCAAGGCCAGGCAGTCGACCTTCATGAATCTCAGAACGTCGATGTCGTCTTTATCCCATTCGATGACCTGCCGATCCGGCATGGCGGCCGGCTCGATCGGGACCAGCTCGTCGAGGCGATCGCGCGTCAGCACGAAGCCGCCAGGGTGTTGAGACAGATGGCGCGGCACGCCGACAAGATCGCGCGCAAGTTCGAGAGCAAGTCGCAGCCGCCGGACGTCGAGATTGAGATTGAGGTCCCGGGCATATTTCTCGTCGACGTCTCCGGACCAGCCCCAAATTTGCGAGGACAGCATCTTGATAAGGTCAAGAGGCAGGCCCAGGGCTTTGCCGACATCGCGGATCGCGCCCTTGGCGCGGTAGCAGATGACAGTCGAACACAGCGCGGCGTGATCGCGGCCATAGGTGTCAAAGACCCACTGCATAACGATCTCGCGCCGTTCATGCTCGAAATCGACGTCGATATCGGGTGGCTCGCGGCGCTCCTGCGAGACGAACCGCTCGAAAAGCAGGTCGTTGCGGTCAGGATCGATGGAGGTGACGCCGAGAACATAGCACACCGCAGAATTGGCTGCCGAGCCGCGGCCCTGGCAGAGAATCCCTTGGCTCCGGGCAAAGCAGACAATGGAGTTGACCGTCAGAAAGTAGGGCGCATATCCCAGCTTTTCGATGAGCTGCAGTTCATGCTTGAGGTTCGCCGCCACTTTATCCGGCACCCCACCGGGATAGCGCTTGGCCGCGCCTTCCCAGGTGAGCATCTCTAGGGCCTGCTGCGGCGTCATGCCGGGGATTATCGCCTCATGCGGATATTGGTAGGCCAGTTCGTTTAATGAGAAACGGCAGCGTTGCGTGATCTCGATTGTACGGGCCAGCGCTTTGGGATAGCGGCCAAACAGGCGCGCCATCTCGCCCGGCGATTTGAGGTAGCGATCCGCATGCCGCTCGCGTCGAAAGCCAAGCTCGTCGATCGTGATACTGTGGCGGATGCAGGTGACGACGTCCTGGAGGATGCGGCGGCCAGGAACGTGGAACAGCACGTCATTGGTAACGACCGTCGGCACGCCCGTCTTTTCCGCCAGCATCGACAGCTCATAGAGCCGAAGCGCATCGTTCGGCCGGCGCCGCAGCGTCAGCGCCATGTAGGCGCGGTCGCCGAAACTCTCTCGCAGCCGGCGCAGGTCGATCGCGCAGGTCTCGTCGGCCTCCTCGGGCACCAGAACCGCAATCAGACCCTCGCTAAAGGCGACGAGGTCGGACCAATCGAGCCGGCATTTCGCTTTGCCGCCCCGTCTTTTGCCCAGCGACAGGAGGCGGCAAAGGTGCCCATAGGCGGCACGATCCGTCGGATAGACGAGGACCGATGGACCATCGTTAAGATCGAGGCGGCACCCCACGATCAGCCGTACACCGGTAGTGTGGGCGGCCTCGTGAGCGCGGACAATGCCGGCCAGAGAATTGCGGTCGACGATCGCAAGCGCTTGGATGCCGAGCTGTGCCGCCTGAGCGAACAGCTCCTCGCACGAACTGGCGCCTCGCAAGAACGAGAAATGCGAGGTGCACTGCAATTCGACGTAACGGACGCCGGTCATCCGAAAATTCCATGCAGAAACCAGCGATGCGAGCCGGTCGCTCCGTCCTCACCGTTGCCGGCGCGATAGATCCAGAAGCGCTCGCCGGTATCGTCTTCGACCTGGAAATAATCGCGCACCGCCCTCAACTCGGCATCGCGTTTCCACCATTCGCCGAACACGCGTTCGGGACCATCGGCACGGCTGACGCGGCGCCTGACACCGCGCCAGGTGAACGCAACCGGCGGATGGTCGGGCAAGAGCGCGATTGCATTGATCGGCTCCGGGATCGGCAGCAAGCGCGCAGGACGCGGCCATTGATCCGGCCATGCCGCGCCCGTATCAGGCGCCAGCGGAGCGACCCGCCGTACAAGGCGCTCCGGCAGGTCGCTCTCGAGCGGAGCGAAGCGGTAAAGCCGTCCGTGGCCGACGCGATTGGCGAGGGTATCGATGAGGCCGGATATATCACCTTCGGCTTCTTCGGCCAGCGAGAAATTTGCCTGCTTCGGCGGCAGCGGTTCGGCCAAGATGGCAGCCAGTCTCATGATCTCGATGCCGAAACCCGGATCGATGGTCTCGATCTTGTCACAGAGGAGCCGCGTCAGGCGTTTGGCATCCCGGACCGGGAGCGTGGTACCGATCCGGATCGCCTCGATGTGGTTATCGACAAGGTGGAAGAGCAGATCGAGACGTTTGGCGCCTTGTCCCTTGGCTTCCAGGGCCTCGCAGAGCCTTACGACGAGCTTGCCCGTATAGCGGGCGATTGTCTCGGTGGCGGCGATGGGTTCCGCGAAATTGCGGTGCACCTCGATGAGGTCTACTGGGCGAACCGGATCGATCGGCTGGCTGAGGCAACCCATCGCCTGATCGAGGCAACGGCCAAGCGCGGGGCCGAAACGCAAGGTGAGCGGCGCTCGCGGCTTGCCGGCAAGTTCGCCGATGCGCTCGAAGCCGAGAACGCGGAGTTCCGCAACCATGTCCCCGGGTAGACGAAGGGCCGCAACCGGCAGATCAAGGACGGCGTTGGCGCTCTCTCCCGGCGGAACGACGGCGACGGGGTTGGCGGCATAGCGGGCGAAGGCATGCGCCGCATCCCAGCCATCGGCAAGCGCAGCGTGGGCGATAAAACCGGATGCAGCGAGCCGCTCGACCATCGCCGTGACCATGGCCTCTTCGCCGCCATGGAGATGGGCTGCTCCGGTGGTATCGATCACCACTCCGTCCGGTGGATCTGATGCTACGATGGGGGCGTAGCGCTGCAGCATCCACAGCGCCAGCTGGTCAAGCGCCGCAATGTCAGCCTGCGGGTCCGCCTCTCTGATGATGAGACCCGGAACAACAATCTGCGCCTTGGTCACCGGCATGCCGACGTTCAGGCCGGCCCGTTGCGCGGCTGCATCCGCAGCCAGCACCACACGCCGCCTTCCCTGGCGTCCGGCCAGGACGAGCGGCGTATCAGCGGACGGTGCGGCGCCGCCCAGTTGCCTTCTGACCCGATCCGTCGACCAGGTCGGCAGGAAGAGCGAGACGACCCTGTGCATCGCAAGCTCCACTAACAATTCGGCGCTCGCCGCACGGCACCGGATGAGCTCGAGCGCCCGGCGCGTCCAAATGGCTTTGGCCTGACTCGCGCCGGACCGGGTTGACCGCGGCCAGATGCGAACTGTTGGGGGCGCCGGTGCGTACAGATCCCTGCCACAGCAGGCGCCCTTCGTGGCGCGCCGAGCGCCGATCCCGTCTCCCGTGGCCATCGATGGCCTTGATGCCGAACGGCAACGATGCCTCGCCTCCTCGGGGCACCGATTGCGCTACGAAGCGCCTCGACAACGGCAATGGAAGTTACCAATTGCTTGGTGCCGTTCACTATTTGTTCATATTGTATTAAGGAGTCAATTGGGTGCCCGCTGAATCAAGCGGAGGATGTATTTAGCCAGCGAGAAAACCTAGGATGTCAATAAAACCTCACCCGCCTGCCGTAGTCCCGTGACCGCTTCACATCCCGCACGGCGAAAGAGAATTTTTGTCGGAACTCGGCACCGCAAGCTGAGTGGTTCGCAGAACTAAACCGCAAGCCGTCGCTAAACGTCGGATTACTGACTTTCAAGCAGCCTTGCTGGGCAAAAATCTTATCGGTCATCCATTTTGTTTTATAATTCTTAACGAAAGAGGAAAACTTTACTTGGGCGAAGTTTTTCCCGGAGCTGGCATGTCCACGGCCGTTGCAGTGTTCAACGTTTTCAGCGTCCATGTCATTTCGCTTGTTGTGGCCCTGCTCGCAGTCGTTGCCGTGTTCGTCTACATCCCTTTTGTAAGTGACTACGCGTTTTGGTTCATGGTGGCAGCCTACATTATGTTGGCTGGACACCGATAGGGTCTGAATGGCCAACAGCGCCGTGATCGACAAGGCTCGCCCCGCCAACTGAAATGTGACGCTACGGCTCCTTCGCCCCGGTCTGCGCCACCACCGCCGCCCATTTCTCATATTCCGATCGGATGTAGCGGACGAACTCCGGCGGGCTGAACGGCATCGGGATGGCGCCGAGGCTGCGGGACCGTTCCTGCATGGCGGGATCTTTCAGCGCGGCAACAATCGCGCCGTTGAGCTTGGCGAGGATCTCCGCCGGCGTGCCGGCGGGCGCGACGAAGCCGAACCATCCGATCGATTCATACCCGGGCAGGCCGGCTTCGCTCATGGTCGGCAGGTCGAGCATCGCATCGAACCTTTCCTTGGTCGTCACCGCGAGCGCCTTGATCTGTTTCGACCGAATGAGGGAAACCGCGGTTGGGATGTCGGTGATGGCGAGCGGGATGTGGCCTGCCAAAAGGTCCTGCGTCGCCGGGCCTGTCCCGCGATACGGCACGAGCGTCACCTTGATGCCGGCCATTGCAGCGAACAATTGCGCGCTCAGGTGCATCGCGGTGCCGTTGCCGCCGTGGCCGATAGCGATTGCCCCCGGCTGCCGCTTGGCCAACGCAATAACGTCCCCCACCGCATTGGCCTCGAAATTCGGCGCCGCCGCGAGAATGAACGGCGTCTTGGCGAGACCGCTGATCGGCGCAAGGTCGGCGAAGGGATCGTAGGGCAACTTCTCCTTGAGGCTGAGATTGACCGCGAGCGCGCCCGCCGCGCCGATCCCGATCGTGTAGCCGTCAGGCGCCGACCGTGCCACGGCTTCGATACCGGTCGCGCCGCCGGCGCCGGGGCGGTTCTCGATCACGATCGGCTGTCCAAGCTCATGTTCGAGATGCGGCTGGATCGCCCGCGCCATCACATCGGCGCTGCCGCCCGGCGGAAACGTCACGATCAGCCGAACCAGCCGGGAGGGATAGTTATCGGCTGCCGCAGCGAAGCAGCCGAACCATGCGAACAGCGCCGTTACCGCCCATCGAACCGTTCTCATGGTACTGTCCTCACAATTCGCGACGCCGATTGAGGCGCCAGGATGGTCCAACGAGGTCCATCACGCGCAAGCGTAGCATTGGCATGAGCAAAAGCCGCGCGAGGTGCCCATATCATAGAGCTCTGGCAGGTGGCTTTGCCAGCGCATCGGCCGGTCGACCGTCTTGCTCGAAGCGGCGGCGGGAGAAAAAATCTGTTATTCGGCAGCCAGTGCATCGGTGCGCGAATGATGCGCGTAGGTCTTCCACATCGGTCGATAATCCTCATCCGCCTGATTGCCCCATGTGGACCACCCGGTTCGCTTTCCTCGCGCAAACAGCTCAAGAAAAGGGCCGGGGCTGCACGCCTCGATAACGTCGTATTGCTCGTCCGGCTTGCGCGAATGCTCGCGCTTGCGCGTCGCCAGCAAATTCACCTGCCGACGTCCCGGCGCGAGCGTGCGGGCGTTCTTGCCGCGAACGCCGAACAGGATCAATTCGGTCACATTGCGGAAATAGAAGCCGACGCCCCGACCGTCCGAGCCACCGTCCTTTCGGATTTTGTGCCAAACCAGGTTGGATTTGTAGGTGAAGCCCCAAGCCCGCAACACTGCGAGCCCTTCAGGCAGCATCGCGTTGGGACACCACAGATAAAGATGGGATGCCGGCCCCGCCAATGCCGCCACCGGCAGGGCCATGATCTCATCAAGCTTCATGGTGCCGTATCGCGACAGGCGCTTATGCTCCGGTGCCACTTTGCCTGTCTTGTTCGTGAATTGCCACGGCGGATCGGCCAGGATGGTTGCGAATCGGCGCCCGGCTGCGAAGCTCATCAGATCGAGCGCCGCAGCACTCGGCATTGCCGACCTCTCGTCGGCACCTTCGGTCTTCGACATAGGCCGTCTTTCCAAATCCTAAAACAATCATCACCACTTTAGCGGTTCCCGATCAACGAGAACCACCGGGCATCACGCCTGGCTCGGTCGCCGTCCCCGGACTTGATCCGGGGATTGTCCCAGCATCGCGATTCTGCTTGCTGGGCGCTCTAACGGTCGGGGTCGTCGGGACAAGCCGGCGACGACCGCGATGTCGCGTTCCGAACGATCGAAATCCGCCATGGCAGCGGACGGATCGGATCGCAATGTTGTAGCCACAAAGGCGCGCTCTTGCCCGCCGGTCCCACCTTCGGCAGTCGCTGGCCATGGTTTGGGCGTCCTCGGGCAAAGAACATGGAAGGAGATTGAATCTCGGTATTCACGGCCCAAGCGCAAACTTTAGTCCAAAGGCACGAAATCGGCCAAGCGACATCTCAAGAAGATGCGCAGCCGACGGCGACGGTTTCGCAGGGATTGCGACCACGTACTCGCCAAGCAGATTGTTGCGAGTGCCGGGCCGGGCAGCGTGATCGTGGTCGAAAACTTGACCGAGATCCGCACACGCACCAAGCAACGAGGGGCGACGCCGGCGTCGTCGGCATCGCGGATGGAGCTGTGCCCAGCTTGGAGGTCACCGACACGGCTGAGGCGGTAGGCTCCATTGTGGCGGCTGTCGATCCCCGGCAGACCAGCCAACGTTGCAACACGTGTGGACATGTGCATCGGCGGAACAGGCCGACGCAGGCCATCTTTCGGTGCCAATCGTGCGGATATGAGGTTAACGCCGACCTGAACGGCGCCCGCAATGTTGCCTGGAAGTACCATGCCAACATCGGCAAGCCCGATGCTGGTGGGCAGTCCACCCTATCGTGGGGGAAGGTGCTTTGCATCTTTCACCTGCAAGCCCCCGGCTTCAGCCTTGTTGACTCCGCGCCGCAAATTGCCGTGACACTGAGGCCCGCTATCTGCACTTCATAGCCGAACGGGTCGTTCACATAGACGCTGAACGGGCCGCCATCGCGCACGTTCTTGACCTCCATGGCGCCAAGCTGTGCTTTCGCCCGCTCGCGGTCAAAATCCGCAACCGTAAAGCAGATGTGATCGATCGCCGCCTTGGCTTTGCGGCGTGCAGACGCGTTACCCGCCGGTGCATCGGCCGGCCGGGTGCGACAGATCAAGTGGGTCAGCGGCACATCGTCGGCGCTCACGCCGTATGGCTTTTCACCCTTTTTGCCGAACGGCAGCGCCACGTCGCGGGCAGTGGCGCCGATCTGATCCAGATTGAAGAGCATCGCGTACCAATCGGCCGCCCGGCGAAAATCCGGACAGGTGTAGGAAACGTGGTTGACGAGCGCGGCCTCGAGCCCCGACTGCGCGGCGCCGCGGGCCTGCTTGCCCGCACAGGCGGTGGTGGCGGCGAGCGTGAGAATCTCGATCAGCCGCCGGCGGCTGATCCTGCCATTCTGGTAATCATCGACCTGCTTTGCGACGAACCCTTCCATGACAATCCTCCCCTCAGCGCCTGAAAGCGTTTTCGGCGGCTGCCGATGCGATCTGCACGTCGTAATCGAACGGATCGTAGACATGCAGGCTGCCGTCGCGGCCGCTGACCGCGAGTCCTTTCGCCTTCAGTGTCGCGCGCACGTGCGCCTCGTCCCAGTTCGCAATGGTGTAGCAGACGTGGTCGATCACGGCCTCTGCGCCCGGCCTTGCGCCGGCGCTGCCGCTCGCTACGCTGCCGGGGTTGCGCGCGACCAGGAACGAACCGCCGTTGCCTGGCTCCGGCCCGAACATCAGGTTCGCCCGCTTGCCGTCATCGCGGGTGGCCTCGCTCTTCATGTTGAGAACCGATGCATACCAATCGCGCGCCTTGGCGTAATCCGGACACGTATAGGACAAATGGTTGATGCCAATGATCTTGAAGCCGCGCTGGACCTGCGCCTGCGCAGCCTCGCCTGCGCCGTAAACCGCGGCGGCGAGCGCCACCGATTTGCAGAATTCGCGACGATCGATGTTGCCGCTGTCCAGGCCCTGGACCAGATCGGCGATGAAGCGTTCCATGTGCGAGCTCCTCGGTTCGGGCGTTGCCTAAGCGGATCATCATCGAGGCTAGCAGCTCGCCCGTACGGGCGAAAGCGAGGGCGCAGCGAATGCGACAGCGGCACGAAAAGAGCGTGGGCCAGGTGTTCCTTACCCCTTCCTATGTGGCGTGACGGGCGAACGGAAACGCCGTAAGGTGACGTTAAGACGCGCAGCTGACAGAGCACGCCGCGCCAGAAACGGTTTCGCGCGTGGCAACGCGTGCAGGAGAGGAAACAATGTCTACATTGGCTTTCACAGGGAAATTGCTCGCCGGCAGCGTCCTCACCGGCTTGGCCTGCGCGGCGGTCACCATCGGAGCGGCGGCGCAACAGAAAGCGCCGGATTTCTCGTCCGGTAATGTCGGATGGCTGACCTTCAACGTTGATTTTTCAATCGTTCCGGGCGGAACCAGTCCGCTACGCAACGATCCCGCTCATCCACGCGTCAGCAACCAGGAGGCCGCCGCAACCGGCAAACAACCGACTTACTTCATTGCCGATCTCAGCAACGCAACGATTCTCAAGCCGTGGGTCGTCGAGCGCATGAAGAAGGACAACGCGGAGGTCCTGGCTGGCAAGATCGCCTTTACGCCGCATTCGGCATGCTGGCCGGCCGGCGTTCCCGCCTATCACCTGTATGGGTTCCAGCCGCTCTACTTTGTGCAGACCCCCAAGGAAGTGGTAATGATATATTCGAACGACCAGCAGGTCCGGCACGTCTATCTCGACGTGCCCCATTCCGTCAATCCGAAGCCGTCGTGGTACGGCGAGTCAGTCGGACACTACGAAGGCGACACCCTGGTGGTCGATACGATCGGGTTGAGCGACAGGACTTTTGTTAATAGTTTTCGCACGCCCCACACCGACAAGCTGCACGTCGTCGAGCGCATTAAGCTGGTCAATGACGGCAAGGCGATGCAGGTGGACATCAGGTTCGATGATCCGGATGCTTTCAACGCGCCATGGTCGGTGATGCAGATCTATGATCGCGTTCAGCGTCAGATGGACGAAGAAATCTGCGCCGAGAACAACGAGCATCTGTTCGAGTATCACATCCCGGTTGCGAACAAGCCGGATTTCTGAGTGCATCGACTGAGCCTTGCGCGTCGCCGCGAGC
>JASHRR010000780.1 GCA_030037185.1 Xanthobacteraceae bacterium
GGCCGAGCGCGACGAGGCGTGGCGTCTGGTCGCGCGCTGGCGCCCGACCCGTCGAAAATGATGCTTGCAGCGCAAACTTCACCTGCAGCCGAGTGATGTCGCCCTGCGCCGATTCTCTGCGCCCCCCCGCGAAAATTCCCTGCCTCCGCGGACAAAATCCCTGCGAGGGCGCGGAAAATCCCCTGCCCTTGCAAAGGGAATTTGCCGCAATGGCCGCAGGCGTGAGGCCGGGCAAGGCACAAAACCGCAACCACGGCAATGACCTGCCTCCCGCGTTGCGTTGCCGATCTCCTCCTATCGTGCTTAAATTTGAACAATTAAATTTCAACCGAAAAACTTGATCGACTGCCGTGGCGTGGTCATGCCCGGCCGAAGTCTCACAGAGGGAGGCCTCATGGACCGATATATCCCGCCGGACGCCCGCATTCTCGATGCGGATATCGATTTCAAGACGCTGGCCGCGCAAGACCCGGTGTGGGTGCCGCCGCCGCAGCCCACTCTGCGCGCGAGCCGACGCGAATTCATCAAGGGAGTGATCGCCTCCGGGACGGCTGTATCGGCGGCAAGCTATACGATGGGCGGCCGCGCCGCCCGTGCACAGAATGCGGCCGCGCCCGAGCGCCTTATCGCGGTCAATGTCAACGGCCAGACGCGCCGGGTCGATGTTACCGCCAACGAGACGCTGGCAATGACGCTGCGCTACAAGCTCGGCCTCACCGGCACAAAGCTTAGTTGTGATCGCGGCGAGTGCGGCGCGTGCACGGTGCTGATCGACGATGTGCCGCACCACTCCTGCTCGACGCTGACGCATTCGCTGCGCGGCCGCAAGGTCACGACCATCGAGGGCCTCGAAGGCCCCAACGGCGAACTGCACCCGGTGCAGACGGCTTTCGTCGAGGAGCTGGCACCCCAGTGCGGCTTCTGCACGCCCGGCCAGATCATGTCGGCGGTGGGCCTTCTCAAGGTAAACCCCAAGCCGACGCGCGACGAGGCCCGCCTCGCGATGTCCGGCAACCTGTGCCGCTGCGGTGCCTACGATCATTATCTCAATGCGGTGATGCGCGCCGCCCAGGAGGCGTAACATGGCATACGACCTGATCGGCAAGAATTTCACGCCGCCCGACATCTATGGCAAGGTCACCGGCAGGGCCAAATACGCCGAGGATTTCCGCGCCGACGGCATGGTGTTCTGCCGCCTGCTGACGAGTCCGATGCCCCACGCCAAGGTGAAGAAGATCGACGCCGCCGCTGCGCTCAAATTAAAAGGCGTGCTCGGCATCCTCACGGCCGACGACGTGCCGGCGTTCCCGCCGCCCAATAACCCGATCCTCACCAACGAGCCGCTTTATGTGGGCGAGCCGATCCTCGCGGTCGCCGCTGAGACGGAACAGCTCGCGCAGGATGCGATCGATCTCATCAAGATCGCCTATGAGGCGCTGCCGTTCGTGGTCGATCCGCTCGACAGCCTGCATCCGGCAGGCCCGACCGCGCGGCTCGACGGCAATGTCGCCAATCCCAACGTCAAGTACCAGACCATCAAGTGGACGGCGCGCGACTTCGCGGTGGCCGGCGATGGCAACCTGCCGATGGGCAAGCCCGCCGCGGAATGGAGCTACGGCGATGTCGATGCCGGATTCAAACAAGCCAAGCTCGTCCTTGATGAAAGCTTCGTCATCGGTGCCCAGGGCCACCACTGCATGGAGCCCCGCTCAGCCATGGCGTATTGGCAAAACGGCAAGGTGTTCGTGTTCGGCTCGAGCCAGAGCCAGACCGCGATGATCCCGGGTCTTGCGCGCTATTGCGGCGTCGACCCAAAAGACCTCGTCTACGTCGCCGAATACTGCGGCGGCGGTTTCGGCTCCAAGGGTACGCCCTATCCGCAGATGTCGATCCCGGCGCACATGTCGCGCAAGATCGGCCGACCCGTCATGATGCGGGTGAGCCGGCATGAGGAATATGCCATCGGCCAGGGGCGTGCCGGCTTCCAGGGCCGCATCAAGGTGGGCTTCCGCGCTGACGGTCGCATCACCGCCATCGACGCCTATGTGGTGGCCGAGAACGGTGCCAATGTCGGCTTCTGGGATTTCGAGAACTTCGGTCATACGCTCTCGGTCGTCTATCAGCCGCTGGCGATGCGTTGGCGGGGCATTCCGGTGCTCACCAACACGCCGTTCCGCGGCCCCCAGCGCGGCCCTGGCGAAAACCAGACCGCGCTTGCCATGGAGCCGATCCTCGACAAGGCGGCGCGCAGGCTCGACCTCGATCGCCTCGCCATCCGCATGATCAATGCGCCTGACAGCGGCGGCAAGCATGGCGAAAAACGCGAGAGCTTTACCAGCGCGTTCCTCAAGGAGGCGCTGGCGAAGGGCGCCGAGCGCTTCAAGTGGGACGACAAGATCAAGCTTAGCGGCCAGCGGCGCGGCTCCAAGGTGATCGGCGTCGGGGTCGCCTCAGCATTCCATCAGGCTGGCTTCAACGGCTTCGACGGCCTGGTGCGGATCACGCCCGACGGCAAGGTCCACATTCACACCGGCGTCGGCAATCTCGGCACCTATTCCTATGCGGCGACCTCGCGGGTCGCCGCCGAGGTGCTGAAGTGCAACTGGGAGAATTGCATCATCGAGCGGGGCGACACCCGGCGGGGCCTGCCGTGGAATTCGCCCCAGGTCGGCAGCAACACCTCCTACACGCAATCGCGCACCAACTTCGTGGCTGCGATGGACGCCAAGGCGAAGCTCTTGCAGATCGCCGCCAACGAGCTCGGCGGCAGTCCCGATGATTACGACATCGGCGGCGAGAAGGTGTTTCTCAAGTCCGATCCGTCAAAGTCGCTCACCTATGCGGCTGCCGCCCAGCGCGCAATCGACCTCGGCGGCGTCTTCAGCGCCAAGGACGCGCCTGCGGACGTCAATCCGATCACGCAGGCCGCGGTCGCCGGGCTTGCGGGCACCGGCCTGATCGGCGTCGCCAAGGACAAGCTCGCCTTCGAGGCCATGCCACCGGCGCTGGCGGCGGGTTTCGTCATGATCGAACTCGACGTCGAGACCGGACAGCATAAAATCCTCGAATATCTCGGCGTCGCCGATTGCGGCACCGTGATCCACCCCATGGGGCTCGCCGGCCAGATCAAGGGCGGTGCCGTCATGGGCTTCGGGATGGCCTCGACCGAACGCTACGTGCTCGATCCGCAAATCGGACTTCCGGCCAACACCTCCTTCCTGAGCCAAAAGCCGATGAGCTATCTCGACGTGCCCTCCGAAATGCAATGGGACGCCGTCGATATGGCGGATCCCAGCGCCCCGCTCGGGTCCCGCGGGATCGGCGAGCCCCTGGAAGGCTGCGCCGGCGCGGCACTCCTGTGCGCCATCGCGGACGCCATGGGCGGGCATTACTTCAACCGCACGCCGGTGATGGCCGACATGATCGTGAACGCCATCGCCAAGCGCCCGCAGTCCTACAAGGCGCTTGCCGCCAACACGCAGTGAGAGGAATGCAGCCATGATCCGGGACATGATGCCCAATTTCGAGCTGCTGCAGCCGACCAAGCTCGCGGACGCTCTCTCGCTCCTCGATCGCCGCGGCAAGGACATCTGGAAGATGGCCGGCGGCAATGACAGCCTCGACTGGTTCAAGGACCGCATAAAACGGCCCAAGGTCGTGATGGACATCGCCGGCATCGCGGAGCTTAAGTATATCCGCGAGACTGCCGACGGCATCGAAATCGGCGCCCTGACGACGCTTGCGGAAATTACCAGCAGCAAGCTGATCCGCGAAAAGTTCAAGGTGCTTGCCGATGCGGCCGGCAGGGTGGCAAGTCCGCAGATCCGCAATGTATCCACCATCGGCGGCAACGTCTCCCAGGACGCGCGCTGCTGGTATTACCGCTCGGGTCTGCCCTGCTACCGCGCGGGCGGCAACACCTGTTTCGCCGACACGCCGGGCGGCATGAACCGCGAGCACGCGATCTTCGACGCCGCCCGTTGCATTGCGGTCAGCCCTTCGGACACCGCGCCGGCGCTGGTGGTGCTTGAGGCCAGGATGGTGATCAAGACGGCCAAGGGCGAACGGATCGTCGATGCCGAAAAGTTCTTCATCGGTCCGGCAACCGACATCACGCACATGACGGTGGTCAAGCCGGAGGAGCTCCTGGTCGCCATACGCATTCCCAACAAATGGTCGGGCGCGAAGTTCTATTTCGAAAAGGTCGCTGACCGCAACACATGGGACTTCGCCTTGGTCAACGTC
>JASHRR010000781.1 GCA_030037185.1 Xanthobacteraceae bacterium
CGGACCTTGTGCCAACTGCCACAACAACAAGACCGCCGAGGGCAAGACGCCGAACCATCCGGTCACCCAGGCGTCCTGCAATACCTGCCATTTCAACACGGTGTCGTGGGCGGGCGGGATATTACCGCCCGGCACGACCCAGTCCCCAGCGCCGGCCGCGACGACGCCCGCCGCCACCGCGACGACGCCTGCGCCCACGACGAAGACGCCTGCCGCAACGGGGACGACGCCTGCAGCCACAGCGACGCCGCCGCGAACGGCTGCGATCACTCCCGGCGCAACGTCACCGCCGGGCACAAGCTTGCCAAAGCCGCCAAGCGCTCAAACGTCCCCAAGCGGGCCGAAAGCCCCAACAAAACCGAACCACGCGAGCCTCGTCAGCGGCTGCGCGACCTGTCACAACGGCGTGGCGGCGGCCGGCAAGCGGGCAAACCACGTCGTCACCACGGCGCCCTGCGAGGGCTGTCACAAGAGCAGCGTCACGTTCGCAGGAGCCCGCATGAACCACGCCGGGCTGGTCGCCAATTGCGTCAGATGCCATAGCGGTACGATCGCCACCGGGAAGCCGGCAAAACATGTCACCACCAGCGCTCCGTGCGAGACCTGTCACAAGAGCACTGTCAGCTTTGCGGGTGCTCGGATCGACCACGCCACCCTGACCGGGACGTGCGTCAGCTGCCACAACGGTACCACGGCCGAAGGCAGGCCGCCACGGCATCTCGTTACGACGTCGCCTTGCGACACCTGTCACCGAACCACATTCTGGACACCGGTGACATACCGGCACGTGTCGCCCGCTTACGTAAACCACGGCCCGGGAGTGAGCTGCGACAGCTGTCACGCCGCCGCAAGCGCGCAGAGCGTCGCGTGGAAATTCCCGGCGTTCAGGCCCAATTGCGCGGCATGCCATGTCAATAACTATCGTCCGATGCCGCACGTAAAATTCGAGCGGCCCGTGAAGGTGTACTACTCGGTCGCCGAGCTGCGCGACTGCACCGGCTCCTGCCACACTTATGCCGACAGCACGCAGCGCACCATCGTGGCGCGGCCTCTCAGCCCTCATCGCGCATTCGGAGGTGGCTGGTGATCGCCCGCGACATCCGCCGTCCGCTTGCGGTCCTCGTTGTGGTGAAGGCAGCGCTGGGGGTGTCGCAACCGGCGTGGGCTCAGGCGAGCCCCGACAGCAGCGAAACAAACACAGTCAAAAATCGATCTGCTGGTTCGATTTCCGCTGCAGATTTGAGGGTCGCGGCCGCCTCGATGGACGAAGGCCGAGCAGCCCTCAAGCATAGCACCTTTGGCGAGGCGATCCGGCTCTTCAAGAAAGTCCTCGGATATCCGGAGAACCAGTACAGCGCCGAAGCCCTGGAGCTGCTCGGTGTGTCGCTTCAGAAGAACGGCCAGCTCAAGGAAGCGCAGTCGGCGTACGAAGATTGTCTTCGCCGCTATCCGACCGGCGAACGGAGCGAACGCGTGAAGCAGCGCCTCGCCGGCGTCGTCACGGCGCGAGATGAAGCACCCGCAGTGCTTCGCGCACCGGCTGAGCTGCCCGGCAAGGCGCTGCCGATCGGCAAATTCACGCGATCCAATGAGACCACCTGGACCCTCGTTGGCAGCGTGTCGTCGTTCTATATACGTGATGACGCCAATACCACCGCGCGCGACACTTCGCTGGCCCCCAATGTCGCCGCGACCGTTGATGATAATGCCGTTCACCAGGACGAAATAATGACCACTGTCGATTTGCTCGCGACGTGGAACGACGACAAGACTTCGGGAAAAATCCGTTTCAACGGCGGGGAAGAGCAACGGTTTTCAACCGATCAGAATGGCCCAACCGGCGACCAGAAAACCCAATTTGGGGTCGCGCAGGCGAGCCTCGATATGGTGGTAAAGGATTGGAACCTGCGCACGGTGGCAGGCCGCCAGACCTACAATGGCGATGGCGTGTTTGGTCGTTTCGATGGCGCCCTGGTCAGCTGGGAGGCTCTTCCGCTGTTGCGGTTCGACGCCGTCGCCGGATCGCCGGCAAACAGCCGCTATAACTTGCCGTTCACGGCGGAACGATGGTTCTACGGCGGGGCCGTAGGCACCGGGCCGCTGTTTGGAGGGCTGGACGCATCGGTCTATTACAACGAGGAGCGCGGCCGGTGGCTGGTCGATCGCGAGGCGGTGGGCACCGACATTAAGTACACTGACCCGACCAAGTTTACTTTCGCCAACGTCGACTACGACCTGCGGTTTCGGCAGCTCGGCGAGGCAGTCTGGTCGGGGTCGTGGACGTTGCCAGCCGGCACGACCGTCTATGGCGGTGCCGATTACCGCCGGGTGCCGTTCCTGTCGAGCTGGAATGTCCTGCTCAATCAGCCATTCGGCACACTCTACGACTTCCTCAAGAATCAGGTGGCGATCGGACAGCCGCTCACCAACGAACAGGTGAACCAGCTCGCGCTCGCTGAAACACCAGTATACAAGTCGGTGATGCTCGGCTTTTCCCAGCCGCTTACGGACAAGCTCACCTTCAGTGCGGATGGCACGGCCGCGAACTTGAGCCAGACGATCACACCGGCTGCAGTGCTTGATCCTTCCTTGGCGCAGCTCGCCACGGGCAACGAGTATTACGCGACCGCGCAGCTCATCAGCACCAACATCTTCAAAGAAGGCGACATGTATATCTCCGCCTTCCATTATGCGCAGCAGTCAACGAACACCCAGTACGTCATCGATTTCAACGCCAGGTATCCGATCATCAATGACCTGGTGCTGGGCCCACGCTTGAGGCTCGGTTACAACGTAGTGAGCGGCGGCCTCGTGCAGTATACGGCGATGCCATCAATCCTGATCGACTATAATTGGAGCCCCAATCTGACTTTTGAAGGCGAGATCGGGACGCAATTCACGCGCGGCAACGGTGGCATACTACAGGCCGGCGTCACCACGCCCGGCGTCACCACGAACGATACCGAGCTCTTTTTAACGCTTGGATTCCGCTACAGTTTCGATGTCGACGGCAGCAAGCTGGCCGATCTCAGCAAGCCACGGTCGCCGGCAGCGGCGGCGATCTGCCGGTACACGGTTCGCCCCGATGGTAGTTGCACCACCCCCTCGTCGGCTAGTACCAGCCAATGAGGGACTCCGCCCCTGTCGTCTGTCGGCTTTTAGTCGAACCGGCAGGATCGCAAAGCGCCGCGGATAAAGCCGCCGGTGGTCACGGCGCGAAGATGCGCCGTCGCCCGCCGGCGGGCGAACATGATTCGAACTTCCGGATCGCTCCCTGCGGGGCGATCGCAGAACCCGGCGGACCGGGAGGCGGCAATGACGCCTTCACGCCGCTTGTCGAATTGGGTTGCGTTGAAGGGAGCGTTGCATGGCACCAGAGATCGGTTATTTCGCGCTCCTTCTCGCGCTTTTTGTTTCTGCGGTGCAATCGGCAACCGTGTTTGTGTCGGCGCGTCGCCGTGATCCGGCAGTGGCGGCATTTGCCGACCAGGCCGCGCTGGCCCAATTCATGTTCCTTGTTGTTGCATTCGCGTCCTTGATCTACGCGTTCGTAACGTCAGATTTTTCCGTCGAAGTCGTGGCAGCCAATTCCCATACGACAAAGCCGCTCCTTTATAAGATTGCCGGAGTGTGGGGCAACCATGAAGGCTCGATGCTGCTCTGGGTTCTCATTCTATCGCTGTTTGGTGCGGCCGTGGCGGTATTCGGGCGCAACCTGCCCGACCGGTTGCGGACCGACGTGCTTGGCGTGCACGGAATGGTGGGGTTCGGTTTCCTGGCCTTCATCGCACTGACATCCAACCCATTTGCCCGTCTCGCCCAAGCACCTGATGACGGCAATGGATTAAATCCGATCCTGCAGGATCCGGGCCTCGCCATTCATCCACCGTTTCTTTATTTGGGCTATGTCGGGTTCTCGATGGCTTTCTCATTTGCGGTAGCGGCGTTGATTCACGGCAAGGTCGATGCGTGCTGGGCGCGTTGGGTGCGACCTTGGGTGCTGGCGGCCTGGTGCTTCTTGACCATTGGTATCACCCTGGGGAGTGCATGGGCCTATTACACGCTGGGCTGGGGCGGGTGGTGGTTCTGGGATCCGGTCGAGAACGCGTCGCTGATGCCGTGGATTTCGGGGACCGCGCTCCTGCACTCGGCGCTGGTGGTCGAACGCCGTAACGCGCTCGTCAGCTGGACCATACTGCTTGCGATCCTGACGTTTTCGCTGAGTCTCATCGGCACTTTTCTGGTGCGCTCCGGCGTGCTCACCAGCGTGCATGCGTTTGCCCTCGATCCGGCCCGCGGCGTATTCATTCTGGGGCTGATCCTGGTTGCCACCGGTGGGGCCCTGACGCTGTATGCTTTTCGCGTGCCTCACCTCAAATATGGTGCTCCCTTCGCGCCGATCAGCCGCGAGAGCGGCCTCGCCGCCAACAACGTGTTGCTGAGTGCCGCAGCCGCCACCGTATTTCTCGGAACATTTTATCCACTCGTCATCGACACGATAGGCGATGACAAGATTTCGGTGGGACCACCTTACTATAACAGAACGTTCGTTCCGATCATGGTTCCCCTGCTTGTGATTATGGTGGTCGGGCCGATCCTCAAATGGAAGCGCGACAATCTCCGCGCGGCTGTCGGTCGTTTGAGATACCCGCTGTTGGCGGGTCTTTTCGCCGCAATCGTGGTGCTGCTTGCTACATTTGGCCGCAACGCATTCGCGGCGGCATTCATGGCGGTGGCGGCTTGGCTCATCATCGGCTCGTTTGCCGCTTTGGCGTACCGGACGCGCTTTGGCGATGCCTCGTTGTGGACGACGCTGCGGCTCGCGCGCGGAACGCCGCGCGCATTCTATGGGCTTGTTATTGCCCATGCCGGGATGGGCATAACGGTTGCCGGAATTACCGGGATGACAAGCTGGGCCAGTGAAAAGATCGACATGCTGCGACCCGGCCAGAGCCTCGAGCTGTCGGGCTATGTGTTGCGATTGCGCGCGGTCGATGACGTGACCGGTCCGAATTACGACGCCGAGCGGGGCAGCTTCGAGGTAACGCGCAACGGCCGTTTGGTGGCTCGGCTGTTCAGCGAGCGGCGTTTCTATCCGGTCCGCCAGGAGCAGACCATCGCGGCCGGCATCAGAACAAATTTGCTGTCCAATCTGTACGTTGCGATCGGCGAGCCCAACGGCAGCGGCGCCTGGGCGGTCCGCTTCTATTATCACCCATTCATGCCGTGGGTGTGGATCGGGGCGATAATCATGGCGCTCGGCGGGCTCGTCTCGTTGTCGGACCGGCG
>JASHRR010000090.1 GCA_030037185.1 Xanthobacteraceae bacterium
TGCTGGGTAAACCAGCGTTGTCGCGGGCAGCTTGAGAAGCCGCCCGAAGATCGACTCATACTCGGCGCGAGGGTCGCCGTTCTGAAAGTCGGTGCGGCCAGTGCCGCGGATGAGAAGGGTGTCACCGGTGAATACCCGGTCCGGCATGACAAAGCTGTAGGAGTCATCAGTGTGGCCGGGCGTATAGATTGCCTCGAGGGTCAGCCCTTCGATCGTGAAGCGGTCGCCGTCGCCAAGCCGCATCGAGACGACATCTGCTTTGGTCTGTTCCCCCATCACCGTGATGCAATGCGTGCGGTCGCGCAATGCGCCAAGAGCCGTAATGTGGTCGGCGTGAAGATGCGTATCCACCGCTTTGACGAGCTTCAGATCGAGCTCTCTCACCAGCTGCAGATAGCGGTCAACTTTGTCCAGCACCGGATCGATAATCAGCGCTTCGCCGCCTGGCCGGCTGGCGAGCAGGTAGGTGTAGGTGGCGGAGGCCTGGTCAAAAAGCTGGCGGAAGATCACCGCGGCGATCCCTTCTGCTGTCTCATATGCCGCGACGTGCGCTTGGCCCCATCAGTCGGTTCGCACAACACTCGGCGTCCGAGGTCGACGGCCTTGATGTCGGTGGGGCGAAATTCATCACCGCCCAAGATTAGCCCTTCATGCGTCGCGGAGTCGCACGAGTGATGATCTCGGGCCTTTGACGACGCGCTGCGAGCCCAACAATCACGCCGATTTTGCAAACCCATAGAGGGTCTGCGGATTTTCGACCAGGATGCGCCTGCGCGTCGACTCCTCATACGCCCACACGGCGAGGAGATCGAATAACAGCGCGTCGTCCGGCAGGGTTCCATTCTGCTCGCTCGGATGAGGCCAGTCACTACCCCACACCAATCGCTCCGGCGCCGCCTTGACGAAAGCCTGGGCAATCTTCGTTGCTTCCGGATAGTCCGGCGGACCGATCTTGCTGTTGGAATAGGCGCCGGACAGCTTGATCCAGGTGCGGCCCCTGTCGAGCAGACCACGCAGGACCGCGTGCGAGGGGTGAGCGATGCCCGCCGGCAGCGCCGGATGACCCAAATGATCGAACACGGTCTGCGACGGCAGGCGCCGCAACAGGTCCGCATGAGCGACGATATCGTCGCCGTCGACATTGAACTGCACGTGCCAGCCGAGTTCGTTGACGCGCTTGGACAGCGGCTCGACCATGTCCCAGCCGACGACGGCGTTCGCCCCGCCCAGGGAAAAGCGAATGCCGCGGATGCCGGCGTCGTTGAGGCTCTTCAGCTCCGCATCCGTGATGGTCGGATGTACGACCGCGACGCCCCTCGCGGTCGCGCCCAGCTGTCGGAGCGCATCGACGGTCACACGGTTGTCGGTCGCGTAGTTGCGCGGCTGCACCACCACGACGCGCGTTGTTCCGGTGCGCTTTTGCAGGAGCCTGTAGTCCGACACCGTGGCGTTCTGCGGGTTGCGGCCGGGCCTTGGGTTGGATTCGGAGAACCGCGGGTCGTAGACGTGCATATGGCAGTCAGCGGCATTGGCCGGCGCACTGACTTTGGCGGGATGGCTGCCGGTCGTATTCGGCACGGCGTCCTGAGCGCGGCCGGCGGTTGCGTCAAGTGCGCCGGCAACGGCTGCGGCAGCGGTTGCGGTCAACAGCCTGCGACGGCCGATGGCGTGGTCACGCATTATTTTTTCCTCCCGTTGCGCTCCTGCCCGTTTGGCGAGTCTACCCCAATCCGATCGCGGCCTTGCACAAATTTGCAAGCCGGGCAGGCAATTGGGATTGCCGGCTTCGCTCGTCGGTGCTGCTGATTTTGCTCGCTGATTTTCCGTTGCGTGGCGCAGCTTTTCCGTTGCGTGGCGCAACACGAATAAATGTGTAGCTTCCAGAACACTTATAACGTTTGAGGGGATGGTGCTGTGATGCGCGGCCTGATCGGCGAATTTTTCCCAGCGCTGCCAAATTGGCTGTTGCGGGCGTGCCGGGTCCTGGCCAGCGCCGAAACGCCACGCAGTCTGCACCGCGTTGTCGGCCTGCGACCGTGCTGCGGAGCCGCGGCGCTCTCACGCCGCACCGAGGATCGGCGGCACCAAGCGCGGTCACCTGAACGGTCATCCGGATAGACAACGCTCGCGCAGTTCAACGAAATAAATCCATGCATCGCGCGCGGATGGCTTCGTGGCGAACAACTTGTCATTCTACCGCACCGGCGGATCCATAGACGGGCGACCCGCACACAGGTTTGCCGTTGCCAGGTTGCCTCCATTGGGTGAGGACGGGCTCGCCGACCCGCACCGGCTGGGCGGCTGGTAGCGGTTTTTAGGGTGGCCGTGTTGGCGTGCGCAGCGCGCGGGCGTTGCGGTGCCCCAGCAAAAAGCGTCCCCAGCCCCTGTACAGCCGCCAGCCGATCCGCTATTCCGCCGGGCGCGTCGTCATTCGGCAGGCGCGGGCGCAGGACGCCGGTGAGGCGAGGCGGCAATGACCGCAAAATTCCAATGATCGTAAAGTCCAATGCCGATACCCTGGTCGCAGTGTTCGGCGGCTCGGGGTTTCTCGGCCGGCACGTGGTGCGGGCACTGGCGAAACGCCAGTATCGCGTGCGGGTCGCCGTGCGCCGCCCGGACCTCGCCGGCCACCTGCAGCCGCTCGGCCGCGTCGGTCAGATTCATGCAGTCCAGGCCAATGTACGCCATCGACCGTCGGTCGCGGCCGCGGCGCGCGGCTGCGACGTCGTCGTCAACCTGGTCGGCATCCTGTTCGAGTCCGGCCGCCAGCGTTTTGATGCGGTGCAGGGTTTCGGCGCCGAGGGAGTTGCCTTGGCGGCCGCTGCACACGACGCCCGGATGGTCCACGTTTCCGCCATCGGTGCCGATCAGAATTCGACCGCCGCCTATGCGAGGGCAAAGTGGCACGGCGAGCAGCTGGTGCTGGCCGCAGCGCCCGATGCCACGATTTTTCGACCCTCGATCCTGTTCGGCCCCAATGACGATTTTTTCAATCGGTTTGCCGGCATCGCCCGGCTGTCGCCCGTCTTGCCGCTGGTCGGCGGCGGGTATACGCGGTTTCAACCGGCTTTCGCCGGCGATGTTGCCGAGGCGATCGCCAAGGCGGTTGACGGCGCAACCAGGGCGGGCGCGATCTACGAGCTCGGCGGGCCAGAGGTCTTCACTTTCAAGGAGCTGATGCAATTCGTTTTGGCGACGATCGAACGGCGCCGGCTGCTCGTCCCGCTGCCGTTCGGGATCGCCAAGCTGCAGGCGGCGGTCTTCGAACTGGTCTCCAAGCTGCCGTTGCCGTTCCTCTCCAAGCCGCTTTTGACCCGGGATCAGGTGGAGTTGCTACGCTACGACAATGTCGTGTCTGACGCGGCGGACGGCGACGGCCGCACCCTCGAAGGGCTCGGCATCGTACCGCAAACTGCTGCTGCGATCGTGCCGACCTATCTTTGGCGGTTCCGCAAAACCGGGCAGTTCGGCCGTGTCGGCTTGGGCTGATACGCATGCCGACGCCATCCAGCGCGGCGTCCAGCGCCCTCAGCGTTGGTGAACCCTGACCCTTCTGGCGGCCCGTTAGCGGCCGACCGACACGGGTCGCTGCTAACATCGCCTCGACGGGCGGCGTCATCGATGATCTCGATACCCCGCATGACAAAGACGCCAAACGAGAACAAAATCCCCATTATAGGCGTCTAAAGCCGGCAATATCGAAGGGTCCCGTTTACTCACCTCGCCAGCGCTAGAGCGACCAGGCCGAGCGTGCCGACAATCACCCGCCACCATGCGAACAGGTCAAAGCCGTGCCCAGATACATAGTCGAGAAAGCTCTTCACCACGAACCACCCGGCGATGAATGATGCAATGAACCCGATCGCCACCATCAAAATGTTGTCACTGCTCATGTGGGCGCCGCTTTTGTAGAGGTCATAGGCGAAAGCGCCCGCCATCGTAGGCATGGCGAGGTAAAACGAGAACTCGGCGGCGGAGCGGCGATCAGCGCCGAACAGCATGGCGGACACGATGGTCGCACCGGAACGCGAAACGCCTGGGACCATCGCCAAGCACTGGCAGACGCCAATGCCGAGATACATCGGAAGCGAGAATGCGGTTGCATCACGATAGCGCGGCCGCAAATCGAGACTGTCGACGTAAAGTAACACCGCGCCGCCGGCGATCAGGCTAAAGCAGACAATCCATGGATTGAACAGCACGCCCTTGATGAAGCCGTGCAACAGGGCGCCGATCACCGCCGCTGGCAGGAATGCGATGAGGACCCCCACGACAAACCGCCGCGCCTTGGTGTCGCCAAGCATTCCGATTGCAATGTTCCATAGTTTCGCAAAATAGATGCTCAATAGCGCAACAATCGCGCCCAGCTGAATCAGGACCGCAAAGGTATTGCCGAAGTTTTCATCCCCGAAACCAAAAAAATGCTGCAGCAGAAGCAGGTGCCCGGTCGACGATACCGGAAGGTATTCGGTGAGGCCTTCCACAATGCCGAGACCGGCGGCCTTGAGAACATCAAGCAACATGAGGGGAACTCCGTGATGAATTGCCAAGGTCACGCGATGCACGAGGTCGCGAAACGCCGCAAGCCGTCGTGCTTGTGGCCCAAGCTCGCCGGCGGAGCAAGAGACCCTCTTCGGCTCGGCGCGACGGGCGCAAGATCAACGCGCAATCGGGTCGCTCGGTTGATATCGCCTTAAGATTGAGCCGTGCCGCGCCCTGGTGCGCGGTCGTAGCGTGAAAAAAGCGGGCGCCACGCAACGTGTTCCGATGCAGGCACGCCTGGATTTGAACGCATTGTCGATTTCTTTACGGTGGCAAACGAATGTAGGTATCTCTACCGATCAGGTCGATGTAACGCGCAAGCCATGCTAACACTTTTTCATCATCCTCTCTGTCCGCATTCCCGTTTCGTCCGCGTCGCGATGGGCGAGTATGGTCTCAATCCCGCGCTCGTCGAGGAGCGCACCTGGGAGCGACGGCACGAATTTCTCGTCCTCAACCCGGCCGGCACGACCCCGGTGCTGCTGGAAGAGGGGCATCCGGCCGTGCCGTCGGCTGCAATCGTTGCGGAATATCTCGACGAAACGCGCGGGGTGACGCTTGGCAGCCATCGCCTGTTGCCCGTCGATCTGGCCGGGCGAGTCGAGGTTCGGCGCCTGCTGAGCTGGTTCAGCGACAAATTTTACGCCGAAGTAAGCGGTCCGCTGGTGACCGAACGGGTCCTCAAGCGGCTGATGACCCCGGCCTATGGCGGCGGCGCCCCCGAACCCGAGGCAATTCGTGCGGCGCTATCCAACATCAAGTATCATCTGGACTATATCAGCTGGCTGGTGCGCACCCGCGACTGGCTCGCAGGCGAACGGCTGAGCTATGCGGATCTTGCGGCGGCAGCCCATCTGTCGGTGATCGATTATCTAGGCGACGTGCCGTGGCATCAAGACGAAGCAGCCAAAAACTGGTACGCGAGGGTGAAGTCGCGGCCCTCGTTCCGGCCGCTGCTGGCGGAGTCCTTTCCGGGGATCGCGCCATCGCGGACCTACGCCGACCTCGACTTCTGACCGCGCCGAGCGACGTCAGGCGGGCGCTCGCCAAGGCAGCGGCGGCGGTTGGCTTCGATGCCGTGGCGGTGACAACCCCGACGCTCAGCCCTCAGGTGCAGCAGGGCCTCGAGGATTTCCTTGCCCACGGCTGTCACGGCGACATGGACTGGATGGCGGCGCGACCCGAACGACGCGCCGACCCGCGCGTCTTATGGCCGCACGTGCGCACGATCGTGATGCTTGGGGTCAATTACGGCCCGGATCGCGACCCCACTGCAATCCTTAAGAAGCGCGAACGGGGCGCCATTTCGGTCTATGCGCAACGGACCGATTATCACGACGTGATCAAGAAGCGGCTGAAGGCGCTGGCCCGCTGGCTCATCGCGCAGGCGGGCGGGGACGCCAAGGTTTTTGTCGACACCGCGGCCGTCATGGAAAAGCCGCTGGCCGCGGCCGCCGGCCTCGGCTGGCAGGGCAAGCACACCAACCTGGTATCGCGCGAATTCGGCTCTTGGCTGTTTCTCGGCGCGGTTTTCACCACCTTGGAGCTGCCTGCGGACCAGGCCGAACCGGACCACTGCGGAACCTGCAGCGCCTGCCTTGACGTCTGCCCGACCGCCGCATTTCCGGCGCCGTATCGTCTGGACGCGCGGCGCTGCATTTCCTATCTCACGATCGAGCACAAGGGGCCGATTCCGCGCGACTTGCGCATCCTGATGGGCAATCGCATCTATGGCTGCGATGATTGCCTTGCCGTTTGTCCCTGGAACAAATTCGCTCGGCGGGCACACGACGCAAAGCTGGCGGCGCGCGCCGAACTGAGGGGGCCGGCGCTCGCCGATCTTGCACGGCTTGATGAGGCGGGATTTCGCAAGCTGTTCGCAGGAACCGCTATCAAGCGGACCGGGCGCGATCGTTTCGTCCGCAACGTCCTCATTGCCATCGGCAACAGCCGCGATCCTGCGCTTGCGAGCGGCGCCGAGCGGCTCCTCAACGACAGTTCGGCTATCGTTCGCGGCGCAGCCGTGTGGGCGCTGGGCCGGCTGGTCGCCGCGCAGGACTTGGCCGCGATGGCGAAAAAATACGCATCAGCTGAAGCCGATCCGTCGGTGCGGCACGAATGGGCGGCCGAGGGCACCGGCGCGTGACCACCCTCGTCTGCCTCGGTTTTGGCTATTCGGCGCAGCACTATGCGGCCCTCCATGGCGCACGCTTCGATCGTATCGTCGGCACCACGCGAAGCGAGGAAAAGGCCGCGGTGCTACGTTCGCGGCGGTTTGGCAGCAATGCGGCCGAGATCAACCTGTTCGACGGCACCTCGGGTTCTTCGGTGGTTACCGCTGCGATCGCGGACGCGACAGTGCTGCTGGTCTCCATTGCGCCGGATCGGGACATCGACCCGGTGCTGGCGCATTTGCGCGACGCAATTGCGGCTGCCCCGCGACTGAAGTCGATCATTTACCTCTCGACCGTCGCGGTCTACGGCAACCACGACGGCCGGTGGGTCGACGAAACGACGCCGGTGACCCGGGCGCTGACGCGCGCTGCCAGTCGCATCGATGCGGAGAACGCCTGGCAGGCGCTCGGAGAGGCGCACGACGTGCCGATCACCGTGATCCGGATCGCCGGAATCTACGGGCCCGGCGCCAATGCATTGGCCACCGTGAAGGCCGGCCGGGCGCGACGGATTATCAAGCCCGGACAGGTGTTCAATCGCATTCACGTCGCTGACCTCGCGCAGATCATCGACAAGGGGATCGACGCGGCGGTGATGCGCCGCGCCGGCGGCATCTTCAACGCCGCCGACGACGAGCCGTCGGCGCCCGGCGACCCCATTTTGTTTGCCGCGACGCTGCTCGGCGTCGCCCCGCCGGCCGAAATCGCCTTCGAGGCAGCAAAACAGGCGATGAGCCCCCTTGCGGTCAGCTTTTATGGCGACAGCAGGCGGGTCCGCAACGACCGCATAAAGTCCGTGCTTGGCGTCTCGCTCCGGTATCCGACTTATCGCGAGGGTCTGCGGGCGCTCGCAACCGAGCCATCCGGGACGCCAGGTCAGAATTGAGACGCGACGGATTCCAGCCCCATCACATACGCCAACATTTTGACTTCCCGCTTCTGCTCCTCATTGAGACGCTGGATCAGCGGAACGGCAGCGGCCTTGAGCTGCTGCACTTCGGCGCTCGCGGGATCGATGTAGGGCGTCGAGGAGCCGTTCGACTGTGCGCCGCGAGGATGCGGGTTCATTGCCGTCTTGGTGTAGACGATCTTGCGCAGCGCAGCTTCCACCGCCGGCCACATCCGCTCCTGCTCGGTCGTAAGGTTCAAGCGGTGCTTCAGGCTCGCGATCTGCGCATCGTTGAGCACGTTGTTCGAACGGTTTGTCATCCGGCGCGCAGGCGCATTTGCAGCCTGCGTTTTCGCGGGCGCCTCGACGACGGCGCCAGCTTCCCCGTTCGATTGCGAGGCCGGCGGCTCAGCGCTCTCGACTGCGGGCAGCGTCTCCGCCGCCGCCGGGGTCGCCGCTGCGCTCGGCCAAGGCGGGTCACCCGTCGCGATGCCGGACAAGGCTCCCTGATCGAACGTCTCCCAATGCTCAACCGGCATTACATTGGCGGTTGAGAACGTCGTCACGGGTTGAACCGGCAAGGCCGTGTCGGCAGACGGGAATCGCGATGCCACCACTTCGGCCGCCGAAGGCTTGGCGGGCTGCCTCGACACCGCGCTCAGGCTCACGCCCAGGGTCGCCGCCGCGGCTAAAGCCAGCGGCACGACAAGAGCCAATGCGATGATGCCTGCTCTAGCCAAAGACATGATAGCTCAGCACCCCGCCCCGCTTCCCTTGAAACGACCAACCTCCTTCCCAAACATAGTTTAATTATGGCTGGTCAACGGCAAAATTCGTCAAGCCGCCTGCTCTGCGAAGGCTTTCAAGGACCTGAACCTGCCTGCGAAGCCTGGCAATTCCAATGCGTGCAAAGCTCCGCAACAATGCCGATGAGCCGCTCGATGTCCTCGGGCCGCGACAGACGATGGTCGCCGCCCTTGACCAGCGACAACACCACGTCATCCTGCGCGAGGCGCGAAACCAGTTCGACGGCATGTCGCCACGGCACATCCGGGTCGGCGACCCCTTGCAGGATGCGTACCGGGCATCCGGTCTCGATCAGCCCGCCCAGCAAGAGATGCCGGCGGCCGTCTTCGATAAGGGCCGCCGTTATCGGATAAGGCTCTGTGGAATATTGCGAGGGACGCTCCCACACGCCTTCAGAGTCAAGCTTGCGCTTCACCCGCGCTGGAAATCGCTTCCACATCAACTCTTCAGTGAAATCTACGGCCGGCGCAATCAGAACCAGCGCGGCGGGCGACAGCGGGCCCCGCGGCGGCTGCCGGCCACGCAGTTCGCGCATAAGTAGAAGCGCCAGCCATGCGCCCATGGAAGATCCAACCATGACTTGCGGGCCGTCGCCATAGGCATCGAACACCGCAATGCTTTCCTCGAGCCAGCGGCTGATTGTGCCCTCAGTGAATTTTCCTTCCGATTCGCCATGCCCCGAGTAATCGAAGCGCACGCAATTGCGCCGGTGCGCCGCCGCCCAGCGGTCGAGCGCGGTCGCCTTGGCGCCACGCATGTCCGACCTTAGCCCGCCCAGCCAAAACAGGCCGGGCATTGCGCCGCGTCGATGTCGCACCGCGATCTTTCTCAGATTGTCGTTGCGTCCAACATGCAGAAATTCGGGCCCTGCGACCTCCTCCTCGATGGCAGCGGTGGACTGACAATTTTGTTGCATGGACATTCAAAGACCCGCGGTGAACCCCGAGCGCCCGCTGACCACAGGCGCACAGATGGTGCTGTGAAGTTGCCCGTTAAGATCGTTGCAGCAGGGCGCCTCGCAGTCTATACCATGCCGCCTCGGACGAGAGCCGCGGCCGGCAAACAACACTAAAGCGTCCGGCCGCCGGGAACGCCAAAATCCCGGAGCGGGGAGTGGTGATCATATCGACTGCGGCGCGTTGCGCCGATGAGATGTCGCTTAGGGACTGCCCGAATGCTCCGATCGAGCCGGTTGCGGCGAGTGCGCTGACCGTATTAATAGCGGTGCCGACAGTCGAAGCCGGTGAGGCCGACGAGGGCGCGGTCGAACTCGCCCGCATCCTCGGCGCCAACGGGCACCACGCAATCGTCGTATCGAATGGCGGCCGGCTGGAACCGAGTCTCGCCGCCAGCGGCAGCCAGACGATCCGGCTGGACATGACGAGTCGCAGCCCGCCGGCTATCTTGCACAACGCGTTCGCTCTCAAACGCATCATCGCTCGACATCGTTGTGCGATCGTCCATGCGCTGGCCCGCGCGCCGGCGTGGAGCGCGCTGATCGCAGCCCGCATGGCCGACGTGCCTTTTGTCACCACATGGTACAATGGATTTCAGGAGCAGAACATTTTCAAGCGCTTCTACAACGGCGTCATGACGCGTGGCGAGCGGGTGATCGCCGTAAGCGACCAGATTGCCGAGGTGATTGCGACGCGCTATAGCGGCGCCTCGGGCCGCATTGTCGTGGTTCCCTGCCGCATCGATTTCGCAGTGTTCGATCCGGCGCTGGTGACGCCGCAACGTGTTGCGGCGGTGCGATCCAGCTGGGACATTGGGGCAGACACCCGCGCCATCGTGATGATCGGACCCATCCTGCGTCGTAAGGGCCACCACGTCGCGGTGCGGGCGGCCGCGCGGCTGAAGGAAATGGGACTGCGCAATTTCAGCTTCATTTTTGTCGGCGAGGACCCTGGCCGCTCCAGCTATGCCGGCGAATTGTGGGATTTGGTGCTGGCGACGCAGACCACCGACGTGATCCGGATTGTCGGGTGGCCGGACGATTTGCCGGCCGCGTATAGCGTGGCGACCGGAGTCGTTTGTCCGGCGATCCAACTGGAAGGCTCGCAACGAAGCGTACTCGAGGCGATGGCGATGGAGCGAGCGGTGATCGCGTCCGATCTCGCCGTCGGGCCTCAGACCGTGCTGGCGCCGCCCGGCGCCGCGGAAGATCGAATGACTGGCCTGACCTTCAAGAGCGGAGATGATCGGGAACTCGCGGCGGCCCTGATCAGATTGCTCTCGGCGCCGGAGAGCCTGCGCGCAGCTGTCGGACGACGCGCTCGCGCGCTCGCGCTCGCACAATTCGCCGGTGAGCAAAGCACAGCACGGATGCTTGCCTTGTACGGGGAACTCGCACGTCCTCGGGTCTGATGGGGAACTACCCGCCGCAAAAAATCCGCGAAACCTTCAACGCCTTTCAAAATTCGTGCAACCCCGTTGACTTGTTGACCTTTTGTACCGATCTTCAGGAACTTCCGTGTAGCAAAGCCTGTGGACCGTGCCACGCTCGCGGCATGTCCAACTATGCGGGTTGCTATCGGGATAACGTTTATGTGCAACAGCAATAGGAGAAGATAGCCATTCGTCGCCCGATGAGAGCCGCGCCGCCCGTCGCCAAAGACGGTCCGCGCATCAATGATGAGATCCGCGAACGCGAGGTTCGTCTGATCGACAAAGACGACTCCAACCGCGGTGTAGTTGCGATTTCCGAGGCATTGGCGTTGGCTCAGGAGTCCGGCCTCGACCTCGTCGAGATCTCCCCGAATGCCAAGCCGCCGGTCTGCAAGCTGCTCGACTTTGGCAAATACAAGTTCCAGGAGCAGAAGAAGCAGGCGGAAGCGCGCAAGAAGCAGAAAGTCATCGAGATCAAGGAAGTCAAATTCCGCCCGATGATCGACGATCATGATTACGAAGTGAAGATGCGCTCAATGATTCGCTTCTTCAAGGAAGGCGACAAGGTCAAGGTGACGCTGCGCTTCCGCGGCCGCGAATTGGCCCACCAGGAACTCGGAGTAAGGCTGCTCGATCGCCTCAAGGGCGACACCGAAAAAGTCGCCAAGGTCGAGATGGATGCCCGTTTCGAGGGACGTCAGATGGTGATGGTGCTCGCGCCAAAATAGGCTCTCCATTGGCAGCGGCCGCTCACGCGACCGACCGACGAGGGGCGGCCGGCATGCAGGTCTCGTTAGGCTCTTGCCGCCTCAGCAGTTGCCATTTGCCGGGCCGTCTGCCATAACCCGGCCTCCCGTCGCCCGGCCGAAGGGCTGCCGTGGCGGCGGCGCAGTGCTCAGGTTGCTCATAAGGAGCAACCCGCTCAAATCGGCCTTAAGCTCCCTCAAGCCTTACGCTTGCGAGCCTTAAGCCTCATCGAGCAGCACCGGTGGACACTTGAGCCTGCCTACCCATCTGGGGGCGCGGGCGTCCCGCGCGCTCTGGCCCATCCCGACCCTTGCTCGCTTGCCGGGGAGGGTCGGCAGGGACCAGGCGGGACCGCTCCCCAGGGCAACAGGGTCTCGGGATCCGCCCCGGAAAGGAGAGCCGAATGCCCAAGCTGAAGACCAAGTCGGGCGCGAAAAAGCGCTTCAAGGTGACCGCTTCTGGAAAGGTGCTTTTCGCCCAATCCGGCAAGCGCCACGGTATGCTCAAACGGACCACCAAGCAGATCCGCGAGCATCGCGGCACCAAGGTGATGTTCAAAACCGACGGTGACCGGATCAAGAGATACTGGCTGCCGAACGGCTGACGTCACCGCGCCGTCGGCTGCTCCACGCCCTCCTGCCGCCACCCCCCCGCACGCCGGGAACGTAGGGCCGGCCGGCAAGGGGCTGCGGCCGGTAAATCACCTGCGTCAAAAGTTTACGCCTAAGACCTCCCACGGAGATACGCCATGGCCCGCGTCAAACGGGGCGTCACCGCGCACGCCAAGCACAAGAAAGTCCTCAAAGCTGCCAAGGGTTATTTCGGCCGGCGCAAGAACACCATACGGATTGCCAAGCAAGCGGTCGAAAGAGCCGACCAATATGCGTTTCGCGATCGCAAACGCCGTAAGCGCACCTTCCGGGCGCTGTGGATTCAGCGGCTCAACGCCGCGGTGCGCGAGTTCGGGTTGACTTACAGCAGATTTATCGCCGGGCTCAGCAAGGCTGGCGTCATGGTCGATCGCAAGGTGCTTTCGGACCTCGCGATCAGAGAGCCGGCGGCGTTCCAAGCCATCGTCGACAAGGCAAAGGCCGCGTTGGCGGCTTGAGGCCGCAGAGCCGCTCTGGCGCTTCGCGCTTGAAGGTGCTGGCAAGGCTCGCCCCGCTCTGCCCTGCCGCTTGCCGCGACGGCAGGTGCGCGGCCCTGACCACTGGCAGCGAATCAGTACGCGCCGCCGGGATATCAGGCGCTCGGCGCGCAGCGCCGATTTGGCTTTGCTTCAACTTTCCAAACCTGTTAGCCATGCCTTCAACTACTTCGAATGGACCCTGTCGAATTGAGCGAATACGCACGATGGTCTCTGCGTTCGAAGTTTGTGTTTGCCGATCCCTGCTTGCGCCGGTGCGCCATAAGGAGGGGGTTTCCCGTCTCCCCGGTCGGGCTGCACAGGCTTGCAGAAGGAGCCCTCGGTCGGTTGCTGGGAAGCCCCCGGCTTCGTCGGCCGCGGGGAGCAGTCACACGAGGCGGTCATGACCGACATTGCGGCACTGGAAGACGAGCTGACGCGCACCATCAATGCCGCCGCCGATGAACTGGCGCTCGAAGCCGCGCGCGTGGCTGCGCTCGGCAAACGCGGCTCGGTCTCGGCCCTGCTGGCGACGCTCGGCAGAATGTCACCCGATGAGCGCAAGCAAAAGGGTCCGCTGAACAATGGCCTGAAGGAGCGGATCACCGAGACGGTCGCTGTGCGGCGCGAGGCTCTCAAGGAGGCCGCGCTTACACAAAGGCTCAAGACAGAAGCGATCGATGTGACCCTGCCGGCCCTGGAGCCTGCGGCAGACATCGGCCGCGTCCATCCGATCAGCCAGGTGATGGACGAGGTGACGGCGATCTTTGCCGACATGGGATTCGCGGTCGCCGAGGGGCCAGACATCGAGACCGATGATTACAACTTCACCAAGCTCAATTTCCCGGAGGGCCATCCGGCACGGGAGATGCACGATACGTTCTTTTTTCATGAGCGGCCCGGCGGCTCGCGGTTGCTTCTGCGCACCCATACATCGCCCGTGCAGGTACGCACCATGCTGGCGGCGAAGCCGCCGATTCGGGTGATCTGCCCAGGCCGCACCTATCGGCGCGATAGCGACCAAACCCATACGCCGATGTTCCATCAGGTCGAGGGCCTGGTCATCGACGAGAACTCCCATCTCGGGCACCTGAAATGGATTCTTGCGGAGTTCTGCAAAGCGTTTTTTGAGGTCGCCGATGTGAAAATGCGGTTCCGGCCGTCGTTCTTTCCGTTTACCGAGCCCTCTCTCGAAGTCGACATCCAGTGCCGCCGCGACAGAGGCGAGATCCGCTTCGGCCCGGGTGACGACTGGCTCGAAATTCTTGGCTGCGGCATGGTCCATCCGAACGTGCTGAGCAACTGCGGCATCGACCCTGACCGGTATCAGGGATTCGCCTGGGGCATGGGGATTGATCGCATCGCCATGCTCAAATACGGCATGCATGATCTGCGCGCCTTCTTCGACGCCGACGTGCGGTGGCTCTGCCACTACGGCTTCCGGCCGCTCGATTTTCCGACCCTGGCGGGCGGACTGAGCTCATGAGCGACGACGAGGGATGAGCCGCGAGGCGTCCCCCCGACTTGCGGGGAAGGGGTCGATCCGCGGCAGGGCGAATCCGATGGTTGATCAGAACCACGAGCCGAAATGGCACGTCTCGCACAGGCAGCCGAGCAAGGCGAGGCCTGTGTGCCCTAAGATGACCGCCGAGCGCATCTGCGACAGCGCGTCAGCACATCGGTTTCAGGGCGTGAGCTTGCGCAGACAAATCCCGGTTGCTCGATACGTCGCCGATTTTGTGTGTCATGCGGCTACGTTGATCATCGAAGTCGAGGGTGGCCAACGGCGCAACGCCTGCCGCAGGGCACAGGCTTGCGGTATTGTTGGTTTCAATAATCTCGACGTCATGAAGAACACAGCCGGCGGGCCCGCAGCAATCGCTGTGGCGCTTTCAGGCTCGCCGCCGCCCTGCCTAACCCTCCCCCGCAAGCAGGCGAGCGCCGCAGGCCACGCTGGTCGCGAGGACGTGCGATGAAACTCACACTCTCCTGGCTCAAGGACCACCTCGACACCGACGAGGCGCTCGACGCCATCGTGCACAAGCTCACGATGATCGGCCTTGAGGTCGAGCAGGTGGAGAACAAGGCATCAGCGCTGGCGCCATTCACCATCGCGCGCGTCATCTCTGCCGAGCAGCACCCCAATGCGGACCGGTTGCGTGTGTGCATGGTCGACACCGGGTCGGGCGATCCCGTGCAGGTGGTGTGCGGAGCTCCCAATGCGCGCGCCGGCATGAAGGGCGTGTTCTCGCCGCCTGGTACCTTCATTCCGGGCAAGAACATCACGCTTGGAGTAGGCACGATCCGGGGGGTCGAGAGCCGCGGCATGTTGTGCTCCGGATTCGAGCTCCAACTGTCCGACGACCACGAAGGCATTTTGGATCTCCCGCCCGACGCGCCTGTCGGGGCGCGCTATGCGCAATGGGCGCGCCTCGACGATCCGGTGATCGAAATCAATCTCACGCCGAACCGGCCGGACTGCGCCGGCATCCACGGCATCGCCCGCGATCTCGCCGCCGCCGACATGGGCAAGTTGAGGGAGGCGCCGATCGAGCCGGTCGCCGGCGCCTTCCCTTGCCCGGTCAGGGTCACTCTCGATTTCGGCGCCACGCCTTCGCTTTGCCGCGGCTTCGCGCTCCGCCTCGTCCGCGGTGTCAACAATGGCCCGAGCCCTGAATGGCTGCAGCGCCGGCTCTCTGCCATCGGCCTGAGACCGATCAATGCTCTGGTCGATATCACCAACTACATCACCTACGATCG